>JAITJK010000059.1 GCA_031278935.1 Spirochaetaceae bacterium
CTGTTCGCCCAGGTATTCCGGGAGACGAAAGAGCGGTTTGTGTTCCAGATGCGGGGGCTGTGTATTGCCCAGGATGGTCTTAGGTTCTATATAAAGCCTGAGGAGGGCTTGCAGCTTCCAGCTATCATGAAGTGGCTCAAGCAGGTGTTTGCCCAACGGTACAATCGGGCCCAGGGAAGAGAAGGACATATCTGGGGCGACCGGTACGGGTCGCGGATACTCGCGGAGGAGCCGCCTGCTACACCCCCGGTGGGTTTAGCAGGGGTGGGAGAGGAGGATTCGGGGACAGGGGTCAGACCCCGTTATGGTGAACCGCCACTCCAAAGTACGTTCCCGCTCCTATTTCAGCTTCTCCTTGTCCCTTCCCCCGGATAAACGGCCTTAAACCCCGCAGGGAGGCCCGAACCAAGGGGCCTTTGGCATACCGAGGCTTTACTGGCCAGGACCATAATCGCGGGCTCTTCTGATGTGGAGGCTTAAAAAACACTCAGCAGGACAACCTATCGGCATCAAAGCCGGTGGTCTTTTTTCTATGATCCAGTATACTAGGCCTATGGACAGCGCGGATACCCGAGAGGCGAAACATCTTAGTGAATTGGCCCGCATCTTGGCAAAAGAAAGCGATAGTGAACTCATCGAAGCCTTTCTCCGTTGCCTTCTCACCCCTGCAGAAGCGGGGCATATCGCTTCTCGCTGGGCCTTGGTTAAGGCGTTGAATGACCATGTCCCCCAACGGGAAATCGCCAAAACCTTGGGCGTTTCCCTGTGCAAAATCACCCGGGGTTCCCGGGAACTCAAGAAACCGAACTCCGCCTTTCGTCGTATACTTACCCCTCCCAAGGGGCCACCTGGCGCCACCTGCCGTGGAGGCCCCGCCTGCGGGTTTAAGGCCCCTGACGGGCCGCTTGGTTAGGCGGTGAGGCGCGCCTCGGCGGTAGCAAGGGTGGTGTAATGTTGCTGGGTATGTAAAATGTAAGTATTTACTAGGTTAAGGCTTGAGTCAAAGGAGTCGTAACTATGAAGATGACCTACCAAAAACGTCCCATCGGGACCCTGCTGATCCTCAGGACCTTACAGGTCCTGGGATTCCTCGCCTTCTTGGGAGGCTGCTCCCGGAATCAAACCCTAGCCCCTGGTAAGACAAGCCCCGGCCCGGCTGCCGCCACCCAGAGTGCCCGTCCCTCAGGGGGAGAACTCCGGATCGGGATTACTACCGAGCCTGCGACCTTGGATCCTTTAAGCCCTGACAACACCTCAGACGGAAGAAGTATCCTGTTCAACGTCTTTGAGGGCTTAGTGAAACTCACGCCGGAGGGGAACTTTCATCCCGCCGTGGCGGACCTCTACGAGATTCGGGAGGACGGACGAGTCTATACCTTCAGGCTGCGCCCTGGGATTCTGTTCCATGACGGGCAACCGGTAAGGGTCGAGGACGTGGTCTTTACCCTGGAAACGGCGATGCAGGCGGGGTTTAACGGCTTTGATCAGATAGACCGGATTGCCCAGACCACGGAGAATGAACTCTCCCTTATCCTTAAGACCCCGGACCTGGAATTCCTGCCCTATCTAACTATCGGCATCGTACCCAAGGCCAATAAGGACCGGGAGAAAAACCCCATCGGTACGGGCCCCTTTTCCATTGCCTCTTACCAGACCCAACAATCCCTGGTATTGGAGAAGAATCCTCGGTATTGGCAGAAGGGGGCCCCCCACTTGGACAAGGTTACCTATGTGTTTATCGCGGATTTTGATGCCCTAATCCGGGCCTTGCAAGGAGGGGACGTAGACACCGCGCATATTACGAGCTCCGTGGCGCAGCAACTGGACCCCAGCCGGTTTGATATGATCCCCAGTCCGTCGAATTCCGTGCAGCTCTTGGCCCTCAACAATGCGGTGCCACCTTTGAATGAGGTCCTGGTACGCCAAGCGATTTGTTATACAGTGGATATAAACGAGATCATTGACGCTGCCTTTTACGGCATTGGAGAACCCTCGGGAAGTCCGCTCATTCCGGGTTTAGCCCTCTATTACGACGGGTCATTGAAGAATCCCTACCCCAAGGATATTCTTAAGGCCAAGGAACTTTTGACTAAAGCCGGGCATGCCGGGGGCTTTCCTTTGGAAATCACCGTGCCCGCTAATTACACCATACATATAGACACCGCCCAGGTGGTGGTGAAACAACTGGCCGAGGTGGGGATCGCCGCCCAGATTACGCTGATGGACTGGGCTATCTGGCTTAAGGAGGTTTATCAGGGCCGTAACTACCAGGCGACCATCATTTCCCTGGATGCGCCCCAGGCTGCTCCTCGGGGCTTTCTTGCGCGCTATCATTCACAAGCGAGAAGCAACTTCGTGAATTTCTCAAGTCCTGCCTACGATCAGGTGTATGACGCGATTCTGGAGGAGACTCATGAAGGGCGGCGTATTGCCTTGTACCATCACGCCCAGCAGATCGCCTCCTCCGAAGCGGCCAGCGTCTTTATCCAGGATATCTGGGGTTTCAAGGCCTTCGCCAAGGGCCGTTTCGGGGGTGCGGTACATTACCCCTTGTATGTGTTTGATGTTTCGACCATCTACCGCCTCCCCCCCGCCCTGGAGGCATATTGAGGCTGCTCACCCTACAGGGTCTGACCCTGTAGGCGAATGAACGCTCATTCTTATCAATGCCCGTCATAGTGAACGAGGTGGTACGTTGCCCTGGGAGATGTAAGGACGAGAGGACCTTCGCCTGTATCCCTTTCCATGCGGTTCCCCCATACGCCTCCACGGCAAGTGGTGGTTGTACATATAGGGGAAAGTATGGAAAATATAGGGGTTTACTAGCTTAAGCATTGAGCCAAAGGAGTTGTACGCTGATCATGATCTACGAAAAATGTCGCTTGAGAACCTTGTTGATCCTTGCCTTTATCGCTTTCCTGGGAGGATGTTCTCGGAATCAAACCCCGCCTGTGGATACGGCGCCGGTGGACGCCGCCGCCCCGAGCGGCACGCCCCTTCCGGGGGGAGAACTCCGGTTCGGAATTACCACCGAACCCGCGACTTTGGACCCCTTAAGCCCCGCGAATACTGCAGACGGACGGAGTATCCTCTTCAATGTCTTTGAAGGGTTGGTGAAAATCGCCCCGGAAGGCACGTTCTATCCCGCCGTGGCGGAACATTACGAGATCCGGGAAAACGGCCGGGTCTACACCTTCAGGCTGCGGCCCGGACTTACTTTCCATGATGGAACATTGGTAAGCATGGAAGACGTGCTCTTCACCCTAAATACGGCTATGCAGGCGGGCTTCGTGGGTTTTGATCGCATCGCCGGGGTGCAAGCCGCCTCGGATACGGAACTCTCCATTACCCTTAAAGCTCCGGACCTGGAATTCCTGCCCTATCTCACCCTGGGCATCGTGCCCAAGGCCAATGAGGATCGAGAGAAGAATCCCATCGGTACGGGCCCCTTCTCCATTACCTCCTACCGGGCCCAACAGTCCCTGGTGCTGGAGAAAAACCCTCGGTATTGGCAGGAAGGCCTCCCCCATCTGGACAAGGTTACTTACGTGTTTACTGCGGATTCCGACGCCCTACTGCTCGCTTTACAGGGGGGGAATATTGATGCCGCGAACATTACCAGCGCCGTGGTGCAGCAGTTGGATGGCGACCGGTTCGATATGCTCCCCAGCCCTTCGAATTCTGTGCAGCTTTTGGCCCTGAACAACGCCGCGCCCCCTCTCAAGGACCTCCGGGTGCGTAAGGCCATCTGCTACGCCGTGGACGTAGAGGAGATTATCGACGCCGCCTTCTACGGCCAGGGGGAACCATCGGGAAGCCCCCTGATTCCGGGCTTAAGCCGGTATTACGATAGTTCCCTGAAGAACCCCTACCCCCCGGATTGGCCTAAGGCCCGGGAACTTTTGGCCGAGGCCGGGTATGGTTCGGGCTTTTCCTTGAAAATTACTGTACCCGCCAATTATACCATGCACGTAGACACCGCCCAGGTGATAGTAAACCAGCTCGCCCAGGTGGGGATTACCGCGACCATTAGCCTGGTAGACTGGGCCACCTGGCTCGACGAGGTCTACCGGGGCCGCCGGTATGAGGCGACCATCATCTCCCTGGACGCTTCCCAGGCAGCTCCCCGGAGTTTTCTTGAGCGCTATCGTTCCGATTCGGGCAGCAACTTCGTGAATTTTAAAAGCCCCGCCTATGACCAGGTGTATGACGCGATCTTAGGGGAGGCCGATGAGGAGCAACGCATAAAATTGTATCACGAGGCCCAGCGGATCATCTCCACCGAAGCGGCCAGCGTCTATATCCAGGACATTTGGAACTTCAGGACCTTCCCCAAGGGCCGCTTCGCCGGGGTGGTGCATTACCCCCTGTACGTATTCGACCTTTCTCCCCTCTACCGGCTTCGCTAGGGCGGTGGCGGTGGGGATAGTTTCCTATGCAGTTTCTGGTCCGTCGGCTTATGATTACGCTGATAACCCTGTTTCTGGCGTCGGTTTTGAGCTTTGCGGCCTTTTCTCTCATCCCCGGAGACCCAGTGAGCCTCATGCTGGGTATCGACGCCACAGAGGAGCAAATCCTTAGTTTGCGTACGGAACTGGGTCTAGATCAGAACCCGGTGGTGCAATATAGTCGCTGGCTGGGTCGGTTTCTCTCAGGCAACCTGGGCAATTCCGTGCGTTTCCGGGGGGAACCTATTCTGGGGATGATCCGGGAACGGCTGCCCATAACCCTCACCTTGGGCTCTATGGCGCTGGTCTTGATCTGCCTTATGGCCCTTCCCTTAGCCCTCCTTGCGGCCTATAAAGAGGGCTCCTGGCTGGACCGGCTGGTAAGCACTCTGAGTACCGTTACCATTGCTCTGCCGGGCTTTTTCCTAGGGGTCTTATGGATTTGGCTGTTCGGAATACTGCTGAAGAGCTTTACCCCCGGTGCGTATGTGCCCTATCAAGAGGATCATCTCGGCTTTGTGGCCTATCTAGCGCTTCCGGCTCTAGCACTGGCCATACCTAACGCGGCGGTGGTGATCAAATTCCTGCGAGATTCGCTTTTGCAGCAGCTTCGCAGCGATTATGTGCGGACCGCTTTCAGCAAAGGGGCTTCCCGGACCTGGGTTTTGTGCCGGCATGTCCTCAAAAACGCCCTTATCCCGGCCCTTACGGTGATGGGTATGATTGTCGGGGAGCTTTTGACGGGTAGCATCGTGATCGAACAGGTGTTTGGCATACCTGGCCTTGGCCGTCTTTTGATAGCCGCTATCATGTCCCGGGACTATCCGCTGATTCAAACCTTGGTGGTATACATTGCCAGCATGGTTATTCTAGCCAACACCTTGGTAGACTTGGGCATTCAAGCCCTAGACCCCCGTCTCCGCCTCGCCGGTGGTGGAGGCATATAGGGACTGAAGGCATCCACTGGATTATGGTACGATTGCACTCCTGGGAGGGATCGCCTCTAGTATGGTAGAACGGGGTCTGACCCCAGTAGAGCACACCGCTTAAGCTCAGGATATAGGAGATGACGCTTTGCAAGATAGCGAAACCGATGGACGCTGTTCAGGGGGGATAAAGCCCCTAGCTCTTACCTGTGCGGTCCCTCACTACGCCTCAAGCGAAGGTGGTATCATCACGGTTATTGGGAGTGGGGGGAAGACGTCGCTGATTTGGCTCCTGGCCCAGCAGGGACGGCGTGAGGGAACCAGGACCTTGGTTACCACCACTACCCACATGGCTTTCCCACCCCCCGAGTCGGGTTGGTATGATTATTTCTTGGACTTCCCCCATACCGTGCCTGATGGGTTCAAACCCGCTCCGGGGATAAGCCTTGCGGGGATCCGGGAGGGCCCTGCGGGTAAAGGTCGAGGCCCCTCTCCCCAGATCCTCGCGTCCCTAGCGCCCCGGTTCGACCGGGTCCTTATTGAGGGGGACGGCTCTCGGATGCTACCCCTCAAGGCATGGGCGGACTATGAACCGGTGGTCCCAACTTATACCACCGTTACCCTGGGGATACTACCCTTGTGGCCGGTGGGACTCCCGGTTTCCTCAGAACGCATCCACCGGCTTCCCCTGTTTTCCGCCTTGACCGGTGCTCAACCTGGGGAAATATTGGAACTGCACCATCTGGCGCCGGTGATTACTGGTATGGCAAGGGAACACCCGCACTCCGGCCAAGGGCTGTTTAGCAAGGCCCAGGGAAAGAAGCTCCTTTTTTTCAATCAGGTTGAGGATGAGGCTGGGCTAAACCGGGCGGAGGCCTTGGTGTCCCTTCTTCCTGGGGCGTTTCTTCGGGAACTTTCAGGCATTATCATCGGAAGTGTCCAGCAAAACCGCACATACCCCCCCAGGAGGGTTCATCATCCCCTGACAAAGTGATGGTGTATTCGGGCATAGGCTTCCTTGGTGCAAAACGTCTGAAAAAACCATAGATACCGAGGGTTTGGCGCCCTGGGGTCAGACCTGGCTGCCTGTCCCTAACCATGCGGCTCCTTAATACGACTCTAGGGCAAATGATTAGTCTAGGAGAGGGTTGTAACTGGGGAGTTCAAAACCGTAATCAGGTTCGGCGGGCAGTTTTTCGAGAAGAGGGTCGTCCGAGGGTTCCTCTAGGTCAAGTTGCAACGAGGGAGGTAGCGTGGGCAGCTTGAGGGTGCTTAATAAGGCCTCATCTTCCAGGGTGATATAGTCGTTAGCCGGGACCGGAGGAAGCGTCTGGGCATTCCCGTGGAGATTACAGGCCTGAACCGGCGCCGTACCCTCCAGAAAAGGTAACGTAACGGTCCCATCAGTACAGTCCGCCGTGGGCAGCAAGCCGGATTTAGCGCAGACCCGGACGTCGATAATTCCCGAGGTGGGCTTCACAAAGTTCCGTAGCGGTAGACCCTGGTGGATTTCCCGCATAAAATCCCCCCAGATGGGCCCTGCTAGGGTCGCTCCCGTGAGTGACAGGCCCAGGGAATTACCGGGTTTGTCAAATCCAAACCAAATCGCCGTGGTATAGTAGGGGGTAAAGCCAACGGCCCAGGCGTCCGACCAGTTTTGAGTGGTTCCGGTCTTCCCCGCTGCGGGCATACGAAAGCGTTTTCCCTGCTCATCTGTAAAGGTAAACTTCGCGCCCCAGCCAGAGCCTGAGGCCAGGGTACCGGACTCTACGGTCTTCTGGAGAATACTGGTCATAATATAGGCGTTTTGTGGGCTTATCACCTGAAAAGTGTCTTGTTGCCGCTGTTGCTGCCGAACTTCCCGTTCCTTGTCCAGGATAATCCGACCGTTCCGGTCTTCTACCAGACGAATGGCTATAGGGGTAAGCGAGCGACCCTGGTTGGCAAACACTCCAAAGGCCCGGGCCATTTGCAAGGGCGTAACGGAAATAATCCCCAAACCCATAGGATAAACCCGGGGGAAGGTACGCCGCCGCACCGCCGGGTCTTGGATACCCAAAAGGGCCGAGGCCCGGTCAATGGCTGCGTCAAAGCCGATGCTGTCCAGAATCTTCAAGGAGGGAACGTTCATGGAATGAGCCAGGGCATTGTACAGCAGCACCGGCCCATACCATTCGCCCTTAAAATTGAGGGGGATGTAGGGCGTGCCATCTTCATTGTGGAACACCATGGGGATATCGTAAATCAACGACGAGGCGGTAAATTTACGGCTGTCAATGGCCGCAGAATAGTACAGGGGCTTAAAAGAAGACCCCGGCATGATACGGCCCTGGGTGGCCCGGATCAGCTGGTTGGAAAGGTCGTACTTAGAACCGCCCACAATGGCGGTGATATATCCCGTGTCGTTTTCCAGGGTAATCAAGGCCCCCTCCACCACGTTTTGTTCGGTCCGCTCTTTGAGGGCGCTGAACCCCGCGTTGGTAATACCTTTGAGGTCTTGAATGCCGAATACCAGGGCCGCCATGTCTACCACGGGATTGACCACCTTGATATACCGGGTCAGGGCCTTTTGCTTGGTCTGGGCGTCTGTAGCCGCATGGATCCCCCCTAAGTTGAAGGCCAAGGAAAGGAGTTCCACTATAGGGATATAGGTCCGCTCCGCTCGTTCCAGGCGGGTTCCCCGGGAAGCGGCGTATTCCTTATTCGCCCGGGCCAGCCCCTGGGCCATAAGCGTTTCCGCCTCCCTTTGGTGATCCAGGTTCAAGGTAGTATGTACGGTATAGCCGTCCCGGTAATAATCCATGGAGCCATACATCATGTCATCCAGTTCCCGGCGGACATATTCGCTGAACCAGGGCGCCGCATCTTCCCGCTGATAGTAGGCCGACACCGCAGCCCGGGTATAATCGTAATTATCCCAGTATTGCTTAAAGGAGGTCTCCGCTTCTTCCACCGTGGTATACCCCAATTCGATCATCCGGTCCAGTACAACCCGCTGGCGGTCCATAGCGATGTTCGGATTATCCAGGGGATTGTACCGGGAAGGGCTAGAAAACTGGATCGCCAGAAGGGCCGCCTCGGCGATGCTTATCTCCCTGGCGCTATGACCGAAGTAGTATTTACTCGCCGCTTCTACGCCATAAGTACCGGAGCCCATATAAATGTAGTTGAGGTAGAGCTCTAAAATCTCGTCTTTGGTGTACCGCCGTTCCATCTGCAAGGCCCACCACAGTTCCCGGAGTTTCCGGGTCAAGGTCATTTCCGTCCGGTCCGTATGGAGGCTTCCGGCAATTTGCTGGGTAATGGTGGACCCGCCGCCCAAGTTGATGTCGACGATTCTTCCGTACACTGCCCGGGCGATGCCGCGGATACTGAATCCCTTGTGGGTATAGAAATCCGGGTCTTCCCGGGCCAGCACCGCGTTAATGAGGTGCCGGGGCAGTTCCCGCAATGCCACCAGTTCCCGCTTTTCATCAGCGGAGAACTCGGTGATCACCGTCCCCTTACTGTCCAGGATTTTGGTCGGCAGCGCGGGAGTAAATTCCTCGAAATCCCGCTGACTGGTAATATTCGCGGTTTCTGCCAGGGATAGCCCCAGGGCAATACCGATGATCACCGCCGCCACAATCACTAAACCTGCCAAGATACGGAGAAATACACCGGATACCCAAGAAGACGCAGAAGACCCCATGAGCCATAAGCCTATGGAAGCCCTGTACCTTTGTCAACCACCTTGGCAGGTGTCCCTTCGAATAGCTTGTGTTGATACAAGCAAATAGAATAGATTAAAATAGTAAAAGGGAATTTTAAGTGTTGTTGGAGCAGCTGTTCTTAGGTGATTTATGTTTCTATAGAGAAGGTATGGGGAATTGGAGACGCCCTATGCTTCTCAATAATTTTTACTATGTTGCATAGGAGGTTAATATGCACAAGAAGAGGACAAGCACCTTGCTTAAGCTGCTTGTAAGTACCGCCGCCGCAGGGCTGATCCTGATGGGCGTGTCCTGTCGCACCGGAGGGACGGCCAAAATTGAGGAGACCCCGGGAGGGGTCATAGGGGCCAAGACCATCACGGGAACCCAGGAAACCGTCAAGACCCTGGTGTACGTTGAGGTGAATGATCACAATCCCCTCAACGCCGGGTCCTATGTTCTCGAAGACGGGACCTATCTGTTTGATTATGTGGTGCTTTTTGCTGCCAACATCAGAAACCGGGATTGCGCCGAAGCGGGCGAAGGGTGTACGGAAAGCGGCCCTCACGTCCACTTTAATCCCAACATCCGGCATATCCTGGAAAACCGGGACACCTACATCAAACCCCTGCAAGATAAGGGTATAAAAGTCTTGCTTGGCCTTTTAGGGGACCATGACGGCATCGGTTTCGCTACCATGACCGATGAAGAGCGGGAAATCTTTGTGGCGGATGTTAAGAAAGACGTGGAAGCCTACGGCCTGGACGGCGTTGACTTTGACGACGAATGGGCTAGCAAAGAAGACTGGGATAACTGGCAAGATGACTATGGGACGATTGCACCGGACAGCATCTGGGTATACCCCTCCAGTTCCTGGAGTTGGCCGACCAGTACCACGGTTTACCGGAACCCCGCCATGGGGATTGAAGCGGGGAACGGTACCTTGACTGCTCCTAGCGACGAAGAGCTGACGCAAATGTGGAAAGAAAGCGGTGAAAATTACTTCAAGACCATTGAAGCTACCCGCAAAGCCCTGGGACCGGATACGATCATCGGCTTTTACGAGTACAATAGCGGCCGGTATATAACCGCGGAGGGCGAGGCCAACGGTAACGCCACGACAGCAAAACTCGAGGCCGCTATCGATATCGCCGTGCAGCCCTGGTATGGTAAATACCTAGATACCAGCGCCAATGGCCTGTCCCGGAGCATCTATGCCCCCTTCGGCATGGATTTAGGGGGCAACGCCTATGCCCAAGGGGACGCCTCCCTGCCGCCTATCGCGGTGGCGGGCGATGAGAACGCCAGGGACACCATCCGGGATTACGCCGCCCGGTTTAAGCAAGCCGCAGATGCGGGAGCGGCCTATACTATGCTGTTCTTCTATAACTTAAACCCCTCGGATCATCTTTTGAAGCGGGAAAGCGCCGATGAAGTCCCTTCGGTTGCCCAGCATGAGTATATTTCTATCTTCACGGACCTTGTCTTTGGACAAAAATGCGTCCTGAACACCGAAGGTGGGAGTTACCAGAAGGACTGGTAGTTCCCCAGGTAAACCAGGCGCGGCCGGAGCGCAGGTTTCTGGGCGCGCCGGTCCTCTGGTTTGCGGATATTTACTTGTTCAGCTAATATCTTTACATTTATAACTATGAGAGCCACCCGTGTATGGATTTATATGGACCGTTTATGCAGGAATATTGCTGCGGTCCGCAGCTGGATCGGATCGGATCCGATGCTTTGTATGCCCGTCAAAGCTGACGGGTATGGGCATGGGGCCGTACCCATAGCCCAAGAAGCCCTTCGCCAAGGAGTAGCCGTACTGGGGGTTGCTTCGGTAGAGGAAGGACGAGAGCTACGGAATGCAGGGATCACTGCCCCGATACTGCTTTTCTCCACGCCCCTGCCGGAGGAACTGGAGGAACTGGCCGCTTATAGGCTTAGTCCCTTGGTGGGGGATGGGGAATATGCCAAATCCCTTGCAGAAGTCGCGGCCAAAGTAGGGGTACGCCTGGCCGTACACCTCAAGGTCGATACGGGCATGGGCCGACTGGGGTGTGAGCACGGTGAAGCCGCAACCCTGGACCGGTACATCGCCGGCTGCCCCTCT
>JAITJK010000066.1 GCA_031278935.1 Spirochaetaceae bacterium
CCCCTAATACGCCTCCACGGCAGGTGGCGGCAGGTGGCTAGCGGGTAAAGGTACGGTCGGCCCGGGCCGAAAACCAGGACATGAGCGCGTCGGTCCGGGTGGCAAAGGATTGGCCTACCCGTTGGTTGAGCCCCGGTAGGGACACTGCCTTAGCCATGGAAGCAGCATAAATCAGCAGATAGGCTTCCGCATCAATAACCGCTACCAGGGAACGCAGGTGCTCTTTCCCTACCGCAGGTATGATGCCCACGCTTAAGGGGCTGAGATTCCGCTGCACCAAAACCAGGGCCGAGGGAGCGGTGTAATACTCATACTGATAAATCCGGTCCCCAAAGATCAGGTCCTTTTGCCGGGCATAGACCCGCACCTGGGCAGGTAGGACCTCATACACCGGATCCGGCAGGGGCTTTTGCGTGTCCGGCCCATCAATCACCTGGGAACGCTCGTACAAAGTCTGCATGGCCTTATGGCTTGAGGAAAAGTATTGCAGCCCCGTCAGGGTGCTCAAGGCAAGGATTTCGTTGAATAAGGCCCCTTGCTCCGCAACGCTCCAGTCGCCCTGGGCCGCGACAGAGGGTTTCCGGTAAATCCGCAGACTCTCCACCAAAAGACTCGGCTCCAGCGCTTGCTGGGTCTCCTCAAACAGCCGTTGCACCAAGGCGTGATTCGGGAGGAGTCGGGGACGGATCCCTTTGAACTGCACCTCCCACAAAGACTCCCCGGCCAAGAGGACGGCCTGCGGTTTCGGTGCAAGCAAGGCATCCAGAGGAAGAGCCTCCGCCGGGGGGGAGCCGGCAAACAGTATAAGCAGGGCGCAAAGCAGGGGGAGCATAGGCTTACACCGGGACGCTTTGTACCGGAACCCCTAAGCGGGCCGCCGCAGTTTCCGCAGTCTTGGTACCGCTTAAGATGAGGGGTACGGCCCTACTCGAAGAAGCCCCCGAAGGGACGAGCCGTCGGGCCGCCTGGACAATCTCTTGGGGAGAAACCTCTAGCACCTGGGCGATGCTTCGGGAGGGGTGATCCGGGGGAATCCCGTAGAGGTAGCGGAAGAAGTCCAAAAAACCCTTCTCCGCGCTCACCCGGGGCTGTATCTTCTTGCCATAGGTCCCAATAACCGCCTTTTCCAGGAACTCCCCCTTAAACAAAGGGCCAACCCGGTCCCGCAAGATGGCGGTAAAGGCCTCCAAGGAGCGTAGCGGATTAGGGTCCCGATAGGTAACCATGGAAAAAAGCTGTTCCAGACTGTCCGGCTGGGCGTAGGCCCCATACGCGCCACCTTTCATACGTATATCCTCCCAAAGGGCCCCGGTGGAAAGCCCATGGGCCAGGACCGATTCCACGGCGCTTTCCTTGGTCCCAAAGGCCGCACCGGGTACGCTTAAGGCGGCAAAGCCTACCTGCAAGGAAGGCGAGGCGTACACCTCCGCCGCGCCGGTTCCGGGGTCTCCCAGCAAGGCGAAAAAGGGCTCACTCCGGGAGGCCTGGGGATTGCGGAACCGAGGGGGGCCGAAGTCGCTGAAATGCCGCTCCACCGCCCGGTGGGCAAGGGCCAAAGCGCTGGTGGAACCGGTAATGTTGACCATAAGGCCCGCGCGGGCTACCAGGGTGTCCCGGATACGGGTTAAAGCGGCCAAGGTCTCGTCCTCAGAGGCGGCCAGGGTATGGATCCACTGAATCTGGCTGAGACCGCTCCACAGTTCCTCGACGGCTCGGGTACGGGAACAAAAGCGCTCGGAACGCATCACGGCGTACCGGTGGCCCATAGGGGCGAGGCTTGAGTCCAGGTTATTCTTAAACTCCAAAATCAAGTCCCGAATCCGCCGGAGATCGGAAAAATCCCCCTCCGTGATGAGCCGCCGGGTCAAATCCAGGGCGGGCTCGATCTTTTCATCCAACGCCTTGAGGCGGTACACCAGCCAATCCCGCCCGGCCAGGTCGAAAATCCCTGCGGGAGTGGGCATGGTCCGACTTATCCCCGGAACCGGATTGCTGATTTGCAGGCTTCCGTGCAAATCCCCCAATATCCGGGCCCGGAGGCTCGCCACAGCGCCATAATCCATACCGGGCAGCCCCAGAGAGAGGGACACCACGGCGAAGAGAGGCAGCCAGGGGTAGTCCTCCGGTTCCAGCACGTCTACCGGAAAGGCCAGGTCCACATAGGTAATCCCATTGGTGAAGAGGTCGTGCGTCAGGGCCGGTACACCTCCAGCGTCGGCGTATTCCCGGGGTATGGGTTCCAAGGCCGGGCTGAGATCCTCCCGGGCAAGATGGGGAATCCGAGCCAGGGCTTCTGGGTCCTCCCCTTCCCCTTGAATCCGCGTGAGCTCATCGCCCTTTTCCCGAATCCGGCTCTTTTCCTCCTCCCCCAAAGCCGCCTGGGTCTTGGCAAGCTCCGCCGCAAGGATCGCTTCTTTTTCCTCAAGGAAACCCTGCTTCGGCTCAATTACGACACAGGCGCGATGAGGATTATCCAGGAGGTATCGTTGGATCAGGGACTCAAAATAGGGCCGGCCTTCCGCTGCGGCCTGGGCAATGCGGGTCTTCAAGGCGGTGAATTCCGGGAGGAACAAAAGGCTCTCCCAAGGGAGGGCCCCGTGAATCCACGCGCCCAGGGAGCGTTGCAGCCATACTAAGGAATAGGGCCCGTGGGCACGCCGGATTTCCCGATGAGAGAATTCCAGGGACAAGAGGGCGGCCTCCACGTCCTTGGGGGAAATCCCCTGGGCGGCCAAACGCCGCAATTCCTTAAGGATCAGGGCCTCTACCTCCGTCCCCGCCCGGGCGCCGGGCAACTCCGGCGCTATGCCCCGCAGTCCTACGGTAAAGACCCGCTCCCGCAGCTCTCCGTCAAGGCCCGTTACCGGCGAAAGGTCCTCCCCAAAACCGGACTCAATAAGCACCCGGGTCAAGGGGGACCCATCATGGCCCAAAAGCACCTCCGTGAGGGCACAGAGGTCCATGGTGGTTCGGGTATCCAAAGAATCCCCACAGAGCCAGGAGAGGAGTACCGTGGCTTTCTGCTCCGCCCCGGCGGGACCCGGGACGCGAATGTACTGGGGAGCGTTCCAGGGTTTTGACCGGGGAATGGTGGGCGCGGCCTTTCCCGGCTCAAGGCCGGCCAAGACCTGCTGTTGCAGGAAGGCCAGCTGTTTTTCCGTAGGAATGTTCCCGGCCAAAAAGACCCGGCAGTTCCCCGGCACATACCGGGTCCGATGGAAATCCCGTAAGCCTTCCCAGGTTAAAGAAGGGATACATTCAGGGTCTCCTCCGGACTCAAACCGATAAGGCGTATCCGGCAGAACCGCCTTGGTGGACCAAAGGCTCGCGTAAGCGTCCAGAGAGGAATAGGCCCCTTTCATCTCGTTGTACACCACCCCGGTCAGGGAAAGCTGCTCCTGCCCAGCATCCCCCGATGTCCATTCAAAGCGGTGTCCTTCTTGCATGAAGGTCCATTCGGACAAGAGGGGCCGGAATACCGCGTCCCCGTAAACCGCCATAAGATTGTAGTAATCATGCTCATTGATGGAACTTGCGGGGTACACGGTCTTATCCGGGAAGGTCCAGGCATTGAGGTAGGTCTGGAGGCTTCCCTGGGCTAATACCAAAAAAGCGTCTTTCAAGGGATAGCGCACCGAACCGCAGAGGACCGAATGTTCCAGGATGTGAGCCACGCCGGTAGAATCTTCCGGGGTGGTGGCAAAGGCAAAGGCGAAGAGGTTTTCCGGATCGTCATACCACACATGAAACACCTCAAGGCCGCTTGCCTGGTGCCGCGCCCAAATGCCCTGGGCCTTGAGTTCCGTGAGGTCCACCACGTCCAAGATGGCAAAGCCACTTTCCAGGACCGCTCCGGGGCGTAAACTTGTCTTCATACGAGTATATCCTTATCGTCACGTAATAAGATGCGGCCCGCTTCCCGGTTTTCCCTGAACCAGGTGAGGAATTCCTGGGCTACCCGGTCTACATCCCGTCGGCGCACCGGGCCGACGATTTCCGCTTCTTGTTTGATCTGACCCCGGCGTTCCGCTGAGAGGTTAGAGAGAATTTTTTCCGTAAAGGCCTGGGACCGGCCCTTGAGGAGCAGGACTATGTCCAGATCGGTCATAGCAAAGAGCTTATCCTCAATGGCTCGGTCCTCCGCTTGGACCACATCATCCAGGGTATGCAGGCGATCTTTCAAATCCTGGCTAAGATGGGGATCGCTCTGGGAGAGTTCCTGCATAAGCCGTTCTCCCACCGACGGGTCTAGGGTTTTGAGGATCGCCGTGAGGGCCCCAATGCCGTCGAGGCCCGGACGGGGATTGCCATCCAGATGGCGGATTCGTTCTTTCAAGGTCGCAGCCACCCGGTCCACTACTTCAGGGGAAGTTTTTTCCAAATGGGCGATCCGCTTGATCAGGGCGATCTTCCGGTCCGGGGGCGAATGGGCCAACACCTCCGCAGCCAAGACGGGCGAAACCCGAGAAAGTACCAATGCCTCTAAGGCGGGGCTTTCGTCCTTAAAGAGGAAGACCAGTTGTTCCCCGGAACACTCCTCCAGAAAGCCGAAGGGGTTTTTGGCGGTTTCCGCATGGGTCTGTTTAAGAAAGGTCTCGCCCTTTTCCGGGCCAAAGGCGGTATGCAAAATCCGCCGGGCCATATCCACCCCCCCTTGGACCGGCCCGGTATACCGGTATGAGGCGGCCAAGAGCGATCTGAATTCCCGGAGGATCCCTTCGGATTCTTCCGGGGTGATACCCCGAATGCCGGCGATTTCCTGGGCTATGGCCTCGACCTGCTCCGGGTCCAGGTGGGAGAGGATATGGGCAGCTTCGTCCGCGCCCACTAGAATAAGGAATTTCGCCACTCGCCGGTATTTGGACTCTATCTCCGGCCCGGCTCCCTCGTCTTTCGGCTCTGTTTGGGGGCTTTTCTTAAACTTGGTTGGCCAGAGAGCTGCGGAGAGGTCATCCGCATCGGTCTTAATAAAGTCCCTGGGCGGTTTTTTGGGGGGGCCTTGGGGAGGGCTCTCTGGAGCCTTAGGAAGGAGCAGGGGAGACTGCTCCCGGGGCTTCAGCGCCTGTTGGTAGGCGGCGAAACCTCGTACCGGGAATCCAGGTCCCGGGGGCGTTGTTTCCGGCGATTTAACCTCAGCCATGATACCTATGATACGCTATTCATCTCGTTTATACAAACCCCTGCGAGGGTTAAATTCCGCGACGGGCCGCGTGATTAGGACGGGCGCGGTGGGCGGGGCTTGTGTAAACCGGGATAGGTAGCTATGCTAAACCAAATCAAACCCTATGGAGACTATAATGAAACCTATGAAAACCAATCGAAGACGAGTGATACTGGGAGCGGCGCTGCTCCTCATCCTCAGTCAGACCCCGGTCTTTTCCAGTCCCCGGCAAGAAAAAAGCCCGGACCCTCAACAAGATCCAGTAACCCTGGTAGTCGCTGCGGCGGCGAGCCTGGAAAATGCCTATGTGCAGCAACTGATCCCGCTGTTCCAGAAGAACCATCCCAGGATCACCATACAGGGGGTCTACGACAGCTCCGGGCGACTGCAAACCCAGATCGAGCAGGGCCTTGAAGCGGACCTCTTCATGTCTGCGGCAACCCGGCAGATGGACGCCTTGGTGGAAAAGAACTTTATCGCCCCTGAGTCGGTCAAAGCCCTGCTACAGAACAAGCTGGTGCTGATTAAGCCTGCGGGAACCACCACGGCGGTTACGAGTTTCGAAACTATCACCGAAGCCCAGACCATTGCCCTGGGTGACCCCGCCACTACCCCGGCAGGCCAGTACGCCCAGGAGGCCTTCATCAACCTGGGGATAGGGGAAGCAGTGTCCTCTAAGCTCAGTTTGGGGAACAATGTAACGGAAGTCCTCAACTGGGTTGGGGAGGGAAGCGCGGAGGTGGGCATCGTCTACGCCACGGACGCAGCTTCTACCCCTAAGGTGGCGGTCATAGCGGAACTCCCTGAGGGACTTTTGGCTACCCAGGTGATCTACCCCGTGGGAATGCTCTCGGCTTCTGCCCATCCTCAAGAGACACGGCTCTTCTTTGATTTCCTTGCTTCTCCCGAAGCCCTAGAGATTTTTAAAACCTTCGGCTTTACTCCGCAGGACTAAGCCCGGCCGCGTCATGGATCTTTCCCCTATTTTCATTTCCCTGAAAACCGCAAGTGCGGCAATCGTCGTAACCTTTTTCCTGGGAGTCCTGGCGGCCAAAGGAGTCGCCGGAATCCGGCACAAGGCAGGGAAAATGATCCTAGACGGCATCCTTACCCTGCCCCTGGTGCTTCCCCCCACGGTGGCTGGTTTTTTTCTGCTCTACCTGTTTGGCGTACACGGGCCTGTGGGACGCTTCTTCCTGGAATTCTGGAGCGTCAAAATCGCCTTCTCCTGGGGAGCCACGGTGATTGCGGCGGTGGCCATATCCTTTCCCCTGATGTACCGATCCGCCCGAGGCGCCCTGGAGCAGGTAGACCCTAACCTCGTCTACGCTGCTCGAACCTTAGGTATGTCTGAATGGAAGGTCTTTTGGAAAGTCAGCCTTCCCACGGCGCTACCGGGGGTTGTCTCAGGCGGCGTCTTGGCCTTTGCCCGGGGCTTAGGAGAATTCGGCGCCACCGCCATGATCGCCGGCAATATCCCGGGGAAAACCCGGACCTTACCCCTGGCAATCTATTCCGCCGTGGCTGCGGGAGATAGGGAAAAAGCCTCCCTCTACGTACTCATTATCGTCCTCTTTTCCTTTGGCGTCGTGGCCTTAATGAATTACGGCGCGCTGCGGAAGGATGACTCTCCGGGGCAGGGACGGCGATGAGTATACAGGTCTCGATTCGTAAGCAGGCGTCCCGACAGTTCTGCCTACAGACCGCTTTTGAGAGTCCCTATGCCTGTCTGGGTATCTTAGGCGCTTCGGGCTGCGGAAAAAGTATGACCCTCAAGTGTATTGCGGGGATTGAAACCCCTGATGAGGGGCATATCGCGGTGAACGGACGGGTCTTATTTGACTCAAGCCGGAAGATAAATCTGAAGCCCCAGGAGCGGCGGGTGGGCTATCTCTTCCAGAATTACGCCCTCTTCCCCCGGATGACCGTGCTGGACAATATTACCGCCGCCCTTTCCCTTGCGAAAGGGGAGAAGCTGCACCAGGCCCGGCCCTGGCTCGAACGCTTTGGTCTTACAGGCCTGGAAAGCCGGTATCCCCGACAGCTTTCCGGAGGCCAGCAACAACGGGTCGCCTTGGCCCGGATGCTCATGCTCGCACCGGAATGCATCCTCTTGGACGAGCCTTTTTCCGCCTTGGATACTCACCTACGGGAACAGATGCAGGTGCAGCTCCTGGATATCCTCGAGTTCCACAAAGATATAATTATGGTTACCCATAGCCGGGACGAGGCCTACCGGCTCTGTGATGGACTTTTGGTCATGGACCAGGGCCGGTGTCTCGCTCAGGGCCCTACCAAAGCCCTATTTCAAGACCCCGTGTCCGTACTGGTGGCGCAGATCACGGGGTGCAAAAATATTTCCCCCCTCAGGCGTACCGGAGCGCAGGAGTTATACGCCCAAGATTGGGGTCTGACCCTGCGGACTGCGGTCCCCATTGAAGACGCGGTTACCCATGTGGGCATCCGGGCTCATGACTTTCAGCCGGTATGGGAGGCCCCGCAGTCGGAGGGCTACAACCTGGTCCGTATGGCCATTACCCGGCGCACCGAGGAACCTTTTGAGGAAGTCCTGCTCTTTACCAACCAGGACGCCTCAGGGCCCGAAGCGCGGGGAGAACTCTGGTGGAAATACAGCAAATACCTCTACCGGCAAATCCCACCGCGACTCTTCATTCCCCCCGAAGCGCTGCTCCTTTTACGCCCGTAATCCAAGCCCTTGAGCAGTACAGGGGTCAGACCCCGTAGGGACCCTCAGACCGGGGCGCCGGAAAAGCCGAGTTCCGCTAAGACATTTTCCGCTTCTGCAATTTCATCATAGGGCTTGGTTTCATGGGCATAGATGATCGAATTTTCATGCCCCTTGCCCAGGAGGAGGATCAGATCCTTGGGCCGGGCCAAGGAACAGGCCTTTCGAAGAGCTGTGGGCCGGTCAGGAATGAGAAAAAGATCCACTCCCTCGCGCGCTCCGGAAATACCCTGGGCAATGGCGTGCAAAATCTCCATGGGGTCTTCCCCCCGGGGATCCTCATCGGTAAGCACCACTATATCCGACCAGGACGCGGCTATCCGGCCCTGTTCGCTCCGTTTGGCCGTATCCCGTTCCCCTGCGGAACCAAAGAGGCTGATGATCCGCCCGCATCGGGCGTCCAGGCGTTTCCGTAGAGGCGGAAATATAGTCTCAAAGGACGAGGGCGTATGAGCATAGTCCACCACCACCTCAAAGGGCTGGCCCCGCTGAATCGCCGTCATCCGACCTCGTACCGGCTTGAGGCTGGGGACCAGGGGAGCCAGGTCTTGCACGGGTATGGAAAGGAGTTCTGATAGGGTCAAAAGACTGGTAAGCACATTCCCCGCATTAAAAGCCCCGGGAAGCCGGTCTCGTATATCCAAGAGGGTCCCGGTCTTCCGGATATACACCTCGTACCAGTTCCCCCCGGCGTTGCTGTAGATTTTTTTCAGGGCTAGATCCGCCAGGATGCCCCGGGTACTGTACGTATAGGTGATATGCTTGGTGGATTCCGCGAAATAGGGCGCGCTGGGATCATCCGCGTTGATTACACCGAATGAAGGAATCCGCTGCTGGGGATTCCCCAGCTCTGAGGCTCGTTTATGGTGATCGAAACGGTCCAGCGCCTGAAACAATCGGCTCTTATCCTTGCGATACTGTCCCCAGGTTCCGTGGAACTCCAAATGTTCCTGGGTTACATTAGTCATCACCCCAACATCGAAGGCTACATCGCCCAAACGATTGGTTCGCGGGGATAATCCGTGGGAACTAGCCTCAATGACCGCGTATTCTCCCCGCTGATCCTGCAGATCCCTCAAAACTTGATGGATTCTTGGGGCTTCCGGTGTGGTCTGGTGTTCCGGGTTATGGTACGCTCCGGTGCCGTCACTGTACTGTACCGTGGAGATAAACCCCGCCTTCTTGCCTAAAAGCCGCAGGAGTTGGTAGATGAGGTACACCGTGGTACTCTTACCCTCGGTACCGGTTACGCCGACAACACAAAGGCTCCGGGAGGGAGACCCATAAAAGGCGTCAGCCACCGGGCTCATGGCAAACCGGGCGTTCTGTACCGGGATATACCGGACTCCCGGCTGATAAGTGTGGAGATCATGCTGATGGACAATCACCTGCGCCCCTCGACGGATGGCATCAGGGATGAA
>JAITJK010000193.1 GCA_031278935.1 Spirochaetaceae bacterium
GTCAGGCACCGGGGGAGGGGGGAGCGGGGAGGTCAGGCACGGGCGGGAGGGGGGGGGTCAGGCACGGGGTGAGTGGGTCAGGCACGGGGGCGAGCGCGGAGGTCAGGCACGGGGGGGAAGGGGGGGGTAACCTAACCCTGACGGTTAAAGAAGGAGAAAAATCCGTACTGGAAACTACTGTAACGGTTAAAGATGCCGGGGTTGTGGCCCCTGGTCTTTTGTACGGCGAGAAATTTATGACCTTCAGCGAGTTTTTTCATGATGTTACGGCGAATATTGCCGAAGTTAAGCCGGTTAATACGGTTTTTTCCGCCACCGGGAACGCGGTTGAACCAAAGAAATTCATCAATTCTGGTACCCGAACAGGAAATAACAGCGCTGGTATGGCAAACGGAACCCCGAAATGGACGGAAACCGATGCCTTGCCCAAGGTTGATGTCATATCTAGCGCCACATATGGGGACAGTGCCCATTTTGTCCCAAATCAAAATCTTGCCATAATCTACCCCGACTCGACGACCAAGGCGGATTGGCACGAAGTTACCGGTATCAAGGCGGTGGAAGTCGGTGTGGACTTTGATCTTTTCGCCAACGCCTCTCTCCTGCGGCAGGCCGGAAGGGAAGGAGCAAGCTCTGCGGCGGTTTTGGCCAAGGTGGAGGGCATCAGTAGTTGGAAAGCCGCAAGTGAGGTATACAAAGCCAAGTACCTGCGGCCCGACGGCTCCTGGGGCAAGCGGGACGAGACGGCGATCACCGAAATCAAGGGCAAAGGGTGGCCCAAAGTCATTGGGGGCGATAGCGGCGCAACCGTAAGTGTATCCTACGGCAACACCTGGGCGGACAAGATCATATCCGTAGACTTTGCGCCCCTACCGGCGAACTTGACCAACGCCAATCTTTGGGACAACTACTTTGACTACGTGTACGGCGGATATGTGGAAGATTTGCAAACCGGGCATAAGGAACCCCTGGTCTGGCTGCAGAACCTCTTTTCCCATAAGGGACACACCAACATTGAAGCGGCGATTCAGCGTACCGGTTTTTCCCGACTGAATAGCTTATCCGCTAAAGGGGATATCAAGGTAGCGCTTTTCGCCCAGGGCTATAAAGACCTGGTGGTAGAAAAGATAGCCGTGGCGGAATTCGCCGGCCAAAGTTCCGCGTCCATCGAACAGGGTTCGACCTTCAATGTGTCCGGCACGGGCAGTACCGCAAAATTCCAAAACAGCGTCGGTACAGAAATTAGCAAGGAACTGCATGTACAGGGCCTCAGCCCCGCAGCCCTGACGGATTTCAAGACGGCGGCCAACAGGTCGTTCAAAAAGGGGACGGCGAATGTTGATACAAAGGCGTACGAGCTTAAGCTCGAAGAAGCGGACGGCGAAATAGCCATTACTCTCAAGAGCGACTTCTTTAGTGGTGATTTCCAGGGCGCCTATTCGCTCTCCATAACCTCATCCGACCCATCGGTTGTGTATCCCACGGTTTCCTTTACGGTAAACCGCATTATCACCCGGCCCCAACTGAAGCAAGGCACGGGGACCGCGTCCGCTGCGGATAGTGCAAACGCCCCTATTACGGTGAACAAAAACGGCGGCGCCATCACTTTTGACAACGATGCTTTCGCCAAAGCCATTGTGACCACAGGCCGAAGCCCCAGTTCGATAGCCATAGAAAGCGGCAGCGGCTCAGTTCCGGCCATTGGAACCGTACTGGAGAAAGCCGCTGATGGGGTATACGCAATCAAGGCAAGCGCTTTAACCAGCGGCATAACCTACAAGCTCACCATTCAAGCGTCCAACTTTGTAACGGGGGATCTCAAAAATGTTTCGCCCGCGGTGTACTACATTAAGGTGAACTAAGCGCTTAGGCGCTCACACTCTCTCCTTAGGGCGGTCCGGCTTGGCGGGCCGCCCTTTTCTTTCCGGTGAACTCATGAAGCTGAGTAGGTCCCGCAAGTGGCAGGAATGAAGGAACGCCCGCCAGCGGGTGTAACACCCTAGGCCCTAAGCATGGGGGCCCCAATACGCCTCCCTAGAAATGGGATTGACAACATACGTGAAAATCCGCATTGTTCCAAGTATATCAAATGCAGGTATATCCAGGCGCGTTCTTACAAGAAGGGAGGTTGAGAGAGTACTATTGAAAGGGAGCGATGTGGGCATCAAGGAACTTGCCAAATCCTTTGGTGACGTTACGGTTTTACATAATATTAACCTGAGTATCAACAAGGGAGAGTTCTTTTCCCTTCTCGGGCCTTCAGGATGCGGCAAAACAACCCTGTTGCGGATCATTGCGGGCTTTGAAAGCCCGGACCGGGGTAACCTAGCCTTCGACGGAGTGGATGTGCTGGACCTGGCCCCTAATCAACGGCAGGCCAATACGGTCTTTCAGAATTATGCCCTCTTCCCCCACCTTTCGGTATTTGAAAATGTGGCCTTTCCCCTGCGGATCCGCAAAGTCCCCAAGACCCATATTACGGCGAAAGTCAACGAATACTTGGGGCTGACCCAGATGGAAGGGCAGGCTCATAAAAAACCGAATCAGCTTTCCGGAGGCCAGAAACAACGAGTCGCCATAGCCCGGGCCCTCATCAATGAACCCCGGGTACTCCTCCTGGACGAACCCCTTTCCGCCTTGGACGCCAAGCTGCGCCAGCATATGCTCATCGAATTGGACCAAATCCACGACCAGATCGGCATCACCTTTATCTATGTTACCCACGATCAGCAGGAAGCCCTGTCCGTGTCGGACCGGATTGCCGTGATGAACCAGGGGGACGTACTACAGGTGGGTAGCCCCCAGGAGATCTACGAAAGTCCTGCCACAGACTTCGTGGCTCGGTTTATTGGGGAGACCAACCTCTTTGACGGCGTGGTGGTCTCCGCAGTATACCGGGATAAGCCGGATCCGGAATATATGGTGGAGATGGATATTCCCGAATTAGGCCGGATCAAAGTTACCACGGTGGATACGGTGTGCGTCGGCCAGCGGGTGAGTTTCACCATCCGCCCGGAGAAGATCCTCATTTCCAAGGAAAAGCCCGTGACCAAACGGGAAGATATAAATCTGTTCCGGGGCGCTGTGGACGAGCCCATCTATTCGGGGTTTCAAACCAAGTTTTACGTGAAGGTCCGGGATACGGCCCTCATCCGGGTAATGAAACAGCATGCCACCTATTCCGATGAAGGCCCGGAAATTCTTTGGCGGGATGAGGTGTTTCTTTCCTGGAGCGCCCATGACGGCTATATCGTCGAGGTTAAAGCATCGTGAGCAGCCTGGGTAAACGGAATTACGGCCTCTTGTATTCAGGTCCCATGACACTATGGTTCACCGTCTTTTTTCTCAGCCCCCTCGTTATCATTGTGGTCTATAGTTTCCTTAAAAAAGGGCTCTACGGCGGGGTGGTGGAGGAATTCTCCTTGGACGCCTATCGGGGCCTTTCCAACCCTAGTTTGGTCATTACCACGGTCCGGACCATAGGTACCTCCATCGCTGCCACCCTGGTAACCATCGTTATTGCCTTGCCCTGTGGGTATTACATGGCCAAGAGCCGGAACCAGACCCTGCTTTTGCTGCTGGTCATCATCCCCTTTTGGACCAATTTCCTCATCCGGGTATTTGCCTGGATGAATATCCTGGGGAACAACGGCTTTCTCAACGAATTGCTGCTCCGTTTGGGCTTGGTAGACGGCTATATCCAGTTTTTATACCACCAAAACACGGTGGTGTTGGTCTTGGTGTATATGTATCTACCCTATGCGATCCTGCCCTTGTTCGCCACTATCGACAAATTCGACTTTTCCCTTCTGGAAGCGGCCCGGGACCTGGGGGCCACCAAGATGGGGGCCATGCTGAGGGTGTTGCTACCCAACATTAAGAGCGGCATCTATACGGCGGTACTCTTCACCTTCATCCCCATTTTCGGCGCTTATGCGGTGCCTCTTTTGGTGGGGGGTAAAGATTCCTATATGCTGGGGAATGTCATCGCAGATCAGCTCACCAAGTCCCGCAATTGGCCTTTGGCTGCGGCGATCTCGGTGGTACTCACCGGGATTACCACTGCGGGGGTGATGCTTATGATGACCCAGCAGCGCAAAGAGGCGGTCCGCTCCAAAGCCAAGGAGTCGCGGCGATGACTTCCTTCAGAAGGATCCTCCATCACATCGTAACTCCTTTAAAATCCACGGTCTCCCTGGGGGAAGCGGCCCGGCATGCCAAGCGGGCCTATCGCAATCATTCCTCCTTCTCCCAAACGATTTTTATCGCCACCATGGGTTTCCTCTTTCTGCCTCTGATTGTGCTGGTCTTATATTCTTTTAATGCTTCCAAGGGGATGCACTGGACTGGGTTTTCTCTAGTTTGGTATGAACAGCTGTTCTTGCATTCCCGGGACCTGTGGCGTTCTTTTTGGAACAGTATGTTTATCGCGGCAAGTTCCGCCGCCAGCGCTACCCTTATCGGCGCCCTAGGGGCTATTGGGATCAACTGGTACCGGTTTAAGTTGCGCGGCTATGTGCAGACCATTTCTTTTTTGCCTATGATCCTGCCGGAGATCATCATCGGCGTATCGCTGTCGATTTTTTTTGCGGGCCTTAAAATCCGCCTGAGCCTTTTAACTATCTTCATCGCTCACACCACCTTTAACCTGCCCTTTGTGTTTCTCATGGTTATGGCCCGGCTGGACGAATTCGACTTCTCCATTATTGAAGCCGCCCACGATCTGGGGGCCACTGAGGGACAGACCCTCTTAAAAGTAATCATCCCCCTGAGTATGCCCGGTATTGTGTCGGGTTTCTTAACCGCGGTCACCATTTCCCTTGAGGATTTTGTGATTACCTCCTTTGTGGCGGGTCCTGGTTCCTCGACCCTGCCTTTGTATATCTATTCGGCCATTCGTTTTGGGGTTTCCCCGGTGATCAATGCCCTGTCCGTGGTTATGATCCTCGGTACGGTGCTGCTCACCTGTCTTTTGCGGAATTTCCTCAAATACATTGCCGCCAAATAGCGCCCTGGTGCCGTTTCCGCCGGCCGCGTTGGTGCGGTGGCGATACGGGAGGATGGAAATCCCATCCCCGATACATTGTTTTGGGTACTAACCTGGACGTATTTTTAATAATAGGTTCAGCGTATTACCTGGTTTTGGTAAAGGCTTTCGGCCTTTGCATGAGGAGGAAAAGATGAAGCATCGCAGCGCGGCCCTGCGTCCCGGACTACTGGGGTTCATGGCCCTTATGACCTTTAGCCTTTGGGCGACCGGTAAACAAGCGGAGGGTCCGTCCAATCGGCTCTATATCTACAACTGGACCTATTACACCCCCCCGTCGATCATCGAGAAGTTTGAGAAAGAGTACGGCGTTACGGTCATCTATGATGAATTCGCCTCGAACGAGGATATGTACGCCAAGATTCAGGCCGGCGGTAGCGGCTATGATATTGTGTTCCCTTCCGGGGATTACGTGTCCATCATGAGCCGCCAGGGAATGTTTGAGAAAATCGACCGGTCCAAGCTCTCCAATCTGAAGAACATCGACCCTTTGGTCTTACAAAAAGCCGCCTACGATCCCGACATGGAATACAGTGTGCCCTATTATTGGGGGGCTGCGGGGATTGCGGTGAATACCGCCAAGGTGCCGGATTTTGAGAAGAGCTGGTCTATTTTTAGCCGCACAGACTTGCGGGGCCGGATGACCATGCTGGACGATATGCGGGAAGTGATGGGAGACGCCCTGGTGTATCTGGGGTATTCGGTGAATACTACAGACGACGCGGCCATTGAAGCGGCGAAGAACCTGATCAACCAGGAATGGAAGCCGAATCTGGTTAAGTTTGATGCCGAGGCCTTTGGCAAGGGCTATGCCAACGGGGATTTCTGGGTAGTTCAGGGCTATGCGGAAGTGGTATACGAGGAGATTGCCGATAACGAGCAGCTCAAGAGGGACACGGTATTTTTCATTCCCGGCGAAGGCGGGCCGGCGTATATTGACAGTATGTGCATCTTAAAAGGGGCGAAGAACATCGACCTGGCCTATAAGTTTATCGATTTCATTCACCGGCCAGAAATTTACGCGGAGTTTGCGGATTATTTCGGGTTTCCCGCCACGGCCAACGTGCCCGCCCGGCAATACCAGAAGGTTACGCCCTATTACCGGACTGAAGACCTGGCGACCACGGAGTTGAAAGACGACCTCGGTCCCGCCCTGGACCGCTACAACGACGCCTGGTTCAACTCCATCCGTATCGGCAATTAGCGCCTGCGGCGGGTGCCTTAGGCTGCAGGGTCAGAGAACGGTGGGTGGAACGGCCTGGGGTCTACCCCCGTTGTATCGTGCCTGCAGCGGGTGCGGTCTGCTGTGGAGGGGGTTATCATCCTATTGACAAACCTTTATAGGGGAGGTTATACTATTTGGCCGTGATTTTATGTGCCGGTTACCCAGTCTTTTAAAAAAATATCGTTATTATATATTGTATGATGTCAGGCGGATTCGTCACAGTACTCGGGGCGGGCGGCCCCCCCCCCCCCACGGGGG
>JAITJK010000134.1 GCA_031278935.1 Spirochaetaceae bacterium
AAAAAGCCCTATTCCAACCGCTTCGGATTCTTACGGTTTCCGGTGATTGAAGATCACGCGGAGCAGCTTATTGACCAATTCGATATACGGGCAGGCCACGGCGTGGCCACCCTGGTGAAATCCATGTCCGGAGGCAATCAACAAAAGGTGATTATTGCCCGGGAACTGGATGTCTCCCCGGACCTGCTTGTGGTGTCCCAGCCTACCCGGGGCCTTGACGTGGGAGCCATCGAATATATACACCAGCGTATTCTGGATGAGCGAGATAAGGGCCGGGCGGTATTGCTTATATCCTTTGAACTGGATGAAATCATGGGGCTCTGTGATCGGATTGCCGCAGTTTCCAAAGGAACCGTGGCAGGGATCGTTTCCGCAGGAGACGCGGACGAAAAACATATTGGCGCGATGATGGGAGGCATTACTGAAGATGGCTAGATCCCTTCGGACCTCAGCAAAACAACAAGCTGCCATTCGGGAACATATCCTTGAGGTATTTACCAGTTCCAAGGGTTTTTTATCCGTAACCGTGGTGCTTTTGGGCTTCCTTATGGGAACCTTGCTGATTCTTGCGGTGGGCCACAGTCCCGGGGGCATGTATTCTGCGGTGATCCAGGTGCTTACGGGCTTTGACCTGCGGCGCTGGGCCCCGGTGGAAGGGCCTTTCCCCCAATGGCTGGCCCAGACCTTGGGCTGGGAACTCCAGTTGCCCCGGTGGAACGCCCGCTACATAGGGGAATGGCTGGTCATGTCTATGCCCCTGATTCTCTGCGGCTTTTCCATGGCCTTTGCCTCCCGGACCGGCTTGTTTAATATCGGCGCGGAAGGCCAGTATATCGCGGGCCTTACGGCGGCTCAGTTCATTGCCCTCTACGGCCCGCCGGTTCCGGGTCTTCACTGGGTCTTAGCGGTGGCCGGGGCGGTTCTCGCAGGCGGATCCTGGGGAGGTCTGGCAGGCTACTTAAAGGCCCGGTTCAACGTCTCCGAAGTGGTGGCCACGATTATGATGAACTACATCGCCTTCTATATTTCCCGGTATAGCACCCTACAAATCCCTGGGGCCAATACCTTTCAAACTCCCCCTTTGCCCCCGACAGCCCGGCTAACCAGTCCTTTTTTGGCATCCATCACCAATGGTTCCCGACTGAATTACGGCCTGTATCTCACGGTAGGGGGTATCTTGTTGTTCTGGATCATTATGGGTAAGACTCGGTTCGGCTATTCCCTGCGAGCGACGGGCCTGAACAAAGACGCAGCCCGGTACGGGGGGATCAGCGTCAACGCCAGCATCACCTCGTCCATGGCCCTTGCCGGGGCCTTTGCAGGACTTGCGGGGGCGGTGGTTTCCCTGGGCGTGTTCCCTGCCGGGCGGATACTCTCGGTCCAGGATGGCTATGGTTTTGACGGCATTGCGGTGGCCCTAGTGGGCAACAGTACCGCCGGGGGAACCGCCCTGGCGGGCTTGCTTTTCGGTATGTTAAAGTCTGCCCAGCCCTTGATGCAGTCCCGGCATATCCCCAAGGAAATAACCTCGATTATTATGGGCCTTGTGGTGGTCTTCATTTCTCTGCGTGTGGGGGTGCGGATCATCATCGACTGGCAGCTCAAAGAAAAAGCCCGTAAAGGGAGGGGTGAATGATCTTGTTTTTCAATACCCTGGCACAGATGCTGCCTTCAACCCTCATGATCGTCGCTCCTATCTTGATTGCCGCCACCGGCGGGCTCATCAGTGAGCGCGCCGGAGTTGTAAACATTGGTTTAGAGGGGCTTATGGCTATCGGGGCCATGATCGCCGCCACGACCCATGTGTTTTTGGAATCCACCATCGGGTTTTCCATCCCCCTGGCGCTGGTATTGGCCGCCCTGGGGGGCTGTCTTTTCTCGCTCATCCATGCCTTTGCCGCTATAAGCCTCCAGGCGGATCAGGTGATCTCCGGCACAGGAATCAACCTCCTGGCAACGGGAATCACGGTGTTTTTCTGCCAGCTGTTTTTTCAGATGGACCGGACCAAGATACCCAAACTGGGGATGCTGCCCGGTCCCTGGGGGATTTATCCCACCCTATGGATCGCCTTGGCGATCCTGGGGCTTGTCTGGTTTGTGCTGTACCGGCGACCCTGGGGACTACGCCTGCGATCCTGCGGGGAGCATCCTCATGCCCTGGCTTCTGCGGGGGGGAACGTCCTGAAGATGCGGTACATGGCGGTCCTCATTTCCGGGGCCTTGGCCGGGCTTGCCGGGGGCTGCATTGTGTTGACCCAGGATATTCAATACACCGTAACCACCATCAACGGGAAGGGCTTTATAGCCCTGGCAGCGGTGTCTTTTGGGCGCTGGCTTCCCCTAGGTATTTTGGGTGCGTCTTTTCTGTTTGGCGCGGCGTCGGCTTTGGCGGTGAATATTATCAACATCAAGGCATTACAGTTTCTCCCGTCGGAATTCTTTAACCTCCTGCCCTACGGCATCACCCTGGTAACCCTGGTATTTTTCAGCGGCAAGGATTACGCCCCCCGCGCCTTAGGCCACCCCTATGACAAAGCCAAACGCTAAACCACCTGCCGTGGAGGCGTAGCCCCTGACTGGCCGTGTGCTTAGGAGACAGGGTGCGCCTTGCTTTGAGTTTCTGCCGCTCCGTTTTGCTCACCGCACCCACCCATAAGGACCCTCGCCCAGCCCTCTGAATCTATGGGGGCTCTGGCCGCCTACTTGCTCCTGAGTCGCATTAGGGCAACCGGAGGGTATGCCAAACCATACGCCTCCCTGCCCCAACTCATCCCCTGGCCCTTTTCCTAACCACTTGTCACGGATGTCCCTTCATTCTTACCGGCTTGTAGGGCATCATAAGCGATATGATGGTTTTTCGCCTGGATTGTGTTCATGTTACCTCCCAGGGTTAGCGCGGCCTGAAAAAAACGCCCTTGTACAAGCGAGAAAATCCCGGTAAGGTGGTATACAAGGAACCAAAGTATGAAAACAGATATTATCCTCGCCGGAGTGGGGGGACAAGGCGTGCTTTCCATCGCGGCCATCATTGCCCAGGCGGCAGTCGCTGAGACTTTATGGGTACGCCAGTCCGAGGTGCATGGTATGGCCCAGCGCGGAGGAGCGGTGCTAGCCCATCTTCGCATAGCAGACAAACGGATCTGTTCAGACCTGGTGCCCCAGGGCGAGGCGGATCTTATCATTGCTATGGAACCCCTGGAAAGCTTGCGCTACGCGGCCTGGCTCTCCCCAGAGGGGGTACTGGTAAGCGCCGAAGAACCTTGGGTCAATATCCCCGATTACCCTGAGCCGGAGACTATTTACCAGGCGCTCAAAGGCTTCCCCCGGTACCGTCTTGCCCCGGCGGCCCAGCTAGCAAAAGAAGCGGGCCTGGCCAAGGCGGTGAATATGGTCATGGTCGGCGCGGCTTCCCCTTTTCTGCCGGTCGGCGTGGCTTCCCTGGAACAGACTATCATCGCCCTGTTTGCCGCCAAGACACCGGCCCTAGGGGAGGCGAATCTTCGGGCCTTCCGCTTGGGTAGAGAGAGGGAGCTTCAAGGAGCGCCCCGGTGATCTATCAATATTGGCATAAGGAAATGGAAACCCTTGAGCGGTCCGACCTGGAGGCCTACCAGCTTACCCGGCTCAAGGCCGCCGTAGCCCAGGCGCTGCGGACCCCCTTCTATCGGGAGCGGCTTGCCTCTGTGGGAATCCGTAGTGACGCCGACATCAAGAGCCTTGAGGATATACGAAGGGTCCCCTTTACCACGAAGGGGGACCTGCGTATGGGTTTTCCCTACGGGTTTCTCAGCGTTCCCAAAGAGGAGGTGGTGCGCCTCCATGCCTCAAGCGGTACCACCGGAACGCCCACCACGATTTACTTTACTCAAGAGGATATTCGCCGCTGGACCTCCTTTGTGGCCCGCTCCATTTATGCCACAGGGTGCAATAAGACCGATGTCTTCCAGAACATGATTACCTACGGGCTTTTTACCGGAGGCTTAGGCTTTCATTTTGGGGGTGAAGCGGTGGGGATGTTGGTGATCCCCTCAGGTTCGGGCAACACTACGCGGCAGTTTGCCCTGATGCAGGACTTTGGTACCACCGTGGTACATGCCACTCCGAGTTTTCTCCTCCATGTACAGGCCAAGATGCAGGAAGAGGGGGTACGCCGGGAGCAGCTAAAGCTCACCCGGGCCTTTGCCGGAGCGGAACCCTATTCAGAGGATACCAGGAGGCGTATTGAGGAACTTCTGGCTATTGATGTGTATAATTCCTATGGTCTCTCGGAGATGAACGGGCCAGGAGTTGCCTTTGAGTGCCAGGCTAAAAAGGGCCTGCACTTGTGGGAAGACGGGTATATAGGGGAGATCGTCAACCCCGATACCCTAGAACCAGTCCCGGATGGGGAGACCGGGGAATTGGTCCTCACCTGTCTGTGCCGGGAGGCCACGCCTATACTCCGTTACCGGACCCGGGATATGAGCGGCTTTTATACCGAGCCTTGCCCCTGCGGCAGGACCCACCGAAGGCTCCATCGTATCACCGGCCGTACCGATGATATGCTCATCATTAACGGTGTAAACCTCTTTCCCAGTCAGATCGAAGCGGTGATTATGACTATTAAAGAGGTAGGAACCAACTATCTTATGGTGGTGGAAAAAGAGGGGGTGTTGGACCGGCTCACGGTCAAAATCGAAGTAGGCCCTCAGGTGTTCATGGACGATACCCGGCCTTTGAATGCCCTCAAGGAACGGATCCGTAAGACCCTCCAAGCCTCCATCACCATCAATCCCCGGGTGGAACTGCACCAACAGGGGAGCCTCCCTTTATCCGAGGGCAAGGCCCAGCGGGTACTGGATCGCCGGCCCAAGGTATGACGCCAGAGGCAACGGTGATTCGGTATCGGGAAGTTCTATGCTTCGGGCTAGAGAGCGGGCTTAAGGCCCTTTATCCGGGCGCCGGGACGATGGATAGCAGGAATAGGCGTGGAAAAGGGCGGTGGAGTGGCGTTTCCTTATAAAAGGGTCTGACCCTTGTCTCCGAATCCTCCTCCACCTCAGGCGGTTCACCCGCCAGTATCCGCGACCTATACCGGTCTCCCCAGATATGCCCCTCTCTGCCCTCTGCCCGGTTGTACCGCTGGGCGAACACTTGTTTCAGCCATTTCATGATAGTCGGAAGTTCCGTACCCTCAGCTGGCTTTATATAAAACCTAAGCCCATCTGCGGTAATACACAGCCCTCGAATCTCAAAGATAAACCGCTTCTTCGTCTCCCGAAAGACCCTGGCGAACAGGGTCAAAGCCTTAGCGTGCCGGAACAAGGGTTCCCGGTTGTTGATGCGGGTACGGATTTCGTACCATACCCCATTTTGGAGTAACCGTAGAGGTCTCATGGAGAATATTATGGCTCGAAGAGGCGGTTTTGCTTTATTATGGCTGGTAGGGTGCCGGAATATATTTTTTACCCTATGCGGAGGACCCTGCGTTATGCCTTATAAAAACATGGCGGGAGTTGTTGGTTTTCGTCCGGGGAGAGGAATCCATCAACGATGTTGGGGGGTACACTGAGAATTGTTACTGCCATGGCAAATGGAGGTGGACATACTCTGCGCCTTTTCAGTATGCTCTAGCCTATGCCCTGTACAGCTCCAGCGGCGAGCCGCTTATGAAACGTATTATCTTGAAAGCCCGGGAAGAAGCGCGCCTGCTCGCCGGCCACCCCTGGGTCTACGATAACGAGGTCGCCCGGATTCTGGGGCCCCAAGGCCCGGCTAGCCTTGAGCCCGGAGAGACCGCCGACGTGGAAAGTGCGGGGAAAACCTATATAGGCCGCGCTTTGGTCAATCCGCATTCTAAAATAATCGCCCGTATATACAGCCCTTCCAAAGAAGGCATCGACAAAGGCTTCTTTAAGCGCCGGATTCGACAGGCCCTAGAGCGCCGAACCAGCTATGACCTGCACCGGGAATCCGCCCGCATCGTCTTTGGGGAGGGGGATTTTCTCCCCGGCCTCATCATCGACCGTTTCGTAGGGTGGGAAGCCCGGGAAGCGGCGAAGGAGGAGGGGCCCCTCAGCTTCGAACGCGCGGAAGCGACCCTAGGACCGCCCGGTTCATGGCTTTCCATGCAGTTCCTCAGTTATGGTATGGATAGCCGCAGGGATATAATTATAAGCGCCCTAGAAGAGGTCCTGGAAAACCTTCCGCTAGGCAAAGCCGCACGCCCCTTGGGCCGGCCCCAGGGAATCGTGGAAAAATCCGCCGCATCTTTTCGGGAACGGGAGGGCCTCATCCCCCGGGAAGGGCTTATGGCCGGGACTTTCCCGGTAGGGGGCATCCTGATCCATGAAAACCGCTTCCCCTTTGGGGTGGACTTGGTGCAGGGTCAAAAAACCGGGTATTTTCTCGACCAAAAAGAAAACCGCTTGAACCTCCAGCGCTGGGTCCAGCCGGGGGCCCGTGTTTTGGATGGATGTGCCTATACCGGGAGTTTCGGCATTCATGCAGCCCGGTTCGGCGCGGCTTCGATATGCGCGGTGGATAGTTCCGCCGAAGCCCTTGCCCAAGGGATGTACAACGCCCGGCTTAACGCCGTGGCGGACCGCTTTATCCCGGTGGAAGGGGATATTTTTGCCGTGCTCCGCTCTTATGAGCGAGATCGGGAACGCTTTGATCTCATTATCCTTGACCCTCCGGCCTTTGCCAAAACCCGTGCTTCCTTGGAGGGGGCCCTGCGGGGATACAAAGAAATTAACCTGCGCTCTTTAAAACTTCTTAAGAAAGGGGGCGTTTTGGTAAGTTGCTCCTGTAGTCACGCGGTGGATGAAGGGGCTTTCAAGACTATGGTGGCTGAAGCGGCCCGGGACGCGGAGGCGCGGCTTCAGCAACTGGATTTTCGCTATCAAGCGCAGGATCATCCCATCTTAATAGGCTATGATGAATCCTTGTACCTCAAATGCGGGGTCTACCGGGTGGTGTAGGCTCATTCTATCGTCCTTGAAATACCCGAGAGAAATTAGTATGGTGTACATAAGGAGTTTATATGGCTAATATTGTATTGATCGGGGCGAATCACGCGGGTACTGCTGCGGCGAACACCCTCTTGGACCACTATCCTCAGCATAACCTGGTAATTTTCGATAGTAACAGCAACATCAGTTATCTCGGATGCGGCACTGCGCTGTGGATAGGCGGGCAGATTGATAAGCCTGATGGCCTCTTCTATGCTTCGAAAGATACCTTCACCGCCAAAAGAGCCCAGGTTCACCTGGAAACCGAAGTAACACGGATCGATTTTGCGGAAAAACAGGTCTACGGGCGCGCTAAAACCGGTGAGGAAATCCGCTCACCCTATGATAAACTCATTATTGCTACAGGTTCGTTGCCTATTACACCGAATATCCCAGGACTTAATCTCCCCCAGGTAACTTCGGTCAAGCGTTTCCAGGATGGCCAGCAGATAAACCGCCTGCTGGATCAGGGAGAGATAAAAACCGTGGCCGTGGTTGGGGCTGGGTATATCGGGGTGGAACTCGCCGAAGCGGTACAGCGCCGGGGCAAGGAGGTGCTGCTCTTTGAAGCGGCGACTACGTCCCTTTCTACTTATTATGACGACTGGTTTACCCAAGATATGGACAAGGTTTTGGCGGATAAGGGGATAAAGCTTCATTTTGGGGAACTGGTGAAGGAAATCACCGGGGCTGGCAAGGTCGAGGGCATCACCACCAATAAAGGAAACTACCCGGTGGATCTGGTTATTATGGCTATCGGCTTCCGGCCCAATACGACCTTGGCCGCAACGGACCTCAAGACTTTCCCCAACGGTGCGTACCAGGTCAATCTGAAACAAGAAACGAGTCGGCCTGATGTGTATGCCATTGGGGACTGCGCCACGGTGTACAGCAATGCTCTGGGGGCCCCGGCTTATATTGCCTTGGCCACCAACGCGGTTCGCAGCGGGATCGTGGCGGGCCAT
>JAITJK010000223.1 GCA_031278935.1 Spirochaetaceae bacterium
CGTTGGGCCCGAATATTATGGGAAGGCCGTTTAAGCTCATGAATGGAGCGTTGAGCAATGTAGATATTGATATGGTCATGCAAGTATCAAACTTTTTACCAATCGATTTGAGGTACTCATCCTAGAAACCTCTGATCAGCAACAAGAATGCGGTTCAATTTATTGAACAGGCCATCATTTACGTAAACCCAGAGGCGGTTGGATTTTTCCGTGGACTCAAGTAGAACGGACTGATCGACGGTGTTGACGCTCACCACACGTCCGGTCAGTTTGAGAACTTTTTATACATGCCGCGCCTCCTTTCTCAGTATGATAGTTGTCAGGCACAGGATCATGGATTACCGATATTTGGCGCTTATACTCTTTTTAAATGCATCAGGAAAAGCCGGTACTAAGGCTATCGCCGAGCCTCCAGCAACTCCACAAACCACCCTCGCTGATGAATACGCTGACCGCCTTACCGTGTCCCGGAGCTTCCGGGGCAGGACCAGGTTCTAAGACGGCTTCCCGTGAAACACTGGGCAGTGGCGACCGGTAGCTAAAAACACCTCCCGGGCAGGGATGGTCTGGCTCTTGATGCCGAACACCCCGCAGCAATGGGGGTACGCCGGTTCCCAGGTCAGTTTGTAGTGCAGGCATTTAAGACAATCCGGGAGCCCCTGTGGCTTATCCCGCTCCATACCCGTGCTCTTTGAGAAAAATCAATACCGGGCCGCAGCGTACTCTACCCAGCCGCCGGCTTTTACCAGAGCCCGCTCAAAGTCCTTGAGAACCAAGGGGAAGGAGCGCCCTTTATCCCCGGCGGTAACCTGTAAGGCCCCGGCCTTGAGATCCACCTCAAGGGTGGTCTTGGCCCCGGCAAATTCCCGGAACAGCAGGTCTAGGCTCGCCGGGGGAAGCTCCGCAGCGATCATCCCGCAGTTGTACATATTTTGCCGGAAGATGCGGGCAAAACTTTCCGCAATGACGATATGGATCCCCTTGGCTTCCAAGGCCCAGGGAGCGTGTTCCCGGGAACTGCCGCAACCGAAGTTCGCCCGGCTCACAATTACCCCGATTCCTGCGGTATCCCGGGCCGGTTCAAAGCCCGGAATCTTCAAGTCTTCTAAGAGATAGGGCTTAAGGGCCTCTTTGGTATGCTCGGTTAGGTATTTGGCCGGAATAATTTCATCGGTGTTAATATCGCTGCGGTCTAAAAACAACACGGTACCGCCGAATGTTTTCATTATAACTCCTCTCCTCCCGGTTTATGGAAGGTCTTCAGGGCTTCCAAGGCGCCCCAGAATCGCCGTAGCCGCCGCGCTGGCGGGGCTCATAAGATGTACCATGCCGCCTTTACCCATGCGGCCGTAAAAGTTGCGGTTCGTCGTCGCTGCACACACCTCCCCGGGAGCCAGCACCCCGTTGGACATACCCAGACAAGCGCCGCAGGTGGGATTCGTGACGCAGAAGCCCGCCTCGTGGAAGCAGGCGATAAGCCCCTCCTTGAGGGCCTGGGCATACACCGCAGGAGTGGCCGGGGCGAGAATAGCCCGGACCTGGGGGCTGATCCGCCGGCCTTGCAGCACCTGGGCCGCTTCCCGCAGGTCCTCTATGCGCCCGTTGGTACAGGACCCGATATAGACCTGATCCACCGGTGTACCTCGTAATTCTCGGATGGATTTGACCTGATCCGGTTTATACCCCACCGTAGCCAGGGGCTCAAGATCCGAGCAATCCAGGCTGACCGTACTAGCGTAGGGGGCGTCGTCATCGCTCCACCATGTCTTAAAGGCCGCTAAAGCCGCCTCCTTGGTTTCATAGGTCTTGTCTCCTTCCGGGCCGATGAAGGGCCACAGGTAGTCCAGGGTAGTCTGGTCCGGCATACACACCCCGGAGGTGGCCCCGGCTTCAACCGCCATGTTGCACACCGTCATCCTGCCCTCCATGCTCAAGGTGTCCAGCACGGGTCCCCGGAATTCCATCACCCTATCGGTGGCTCCAGCAACCCCAACGCGGGCAATCACCGCGAGGATCAGGTCCTTGGCAAAAACCCCGGCCTTGAGGGCGCCGGTCAAGTCTACCCGTAAGGTTTCGGGCTTCTTAAAGGCGCAGACTCCCTTAAGAATCCCCACTTCCAGGTCCGTGGTTCCGACCCCTGCGGCAAAAGCGCCGAACGCGCCGTGAGTGCAGGTATGGCTGTCCCCCATGATGACCGTATAACCGGGCCGGACAAAGCCTTTCTCTGGGAATAAAGCGTGGCAGACCCCGTTTTGGCCTATGTCGAAGAAGTCCTTAATCCCTTGCCGCCGGGCCCAATCCCGGAGGATCTTCCCCTGTTCCGCCGTCTTGGAATCCTTGGCGGGACTCACGTGGTCTATCACTACCTTGATCTTCTCAGGATCAAAGACCCGGTCCAAGTTCTTGCTCACCAGGTCGTTAATGGCAATGGGCGTGGTAATTTCGTGGCAAAACACCCGATCCAATCGCAGCACCCAGGTTTCCCCAAAGGGCCGGTCCGCCACATGGGCGTCAAATATTTTCTCCGCTAGGGTTCTCCCCATATATACCTCCTCTCGTTATGTCGTCATGGCCTAGGCGCCGCGCCCCTAGGCTTTGCCCAGGATGCCCTTGGGCGGGGAAATGATCCAAAGGACCCGCAGCACTTCCCCCCCCCTATTGGCCAGTACGTGGGGCGCGTCAGACCGGAAACTGATGGAATCCCCCGGTGCAAGGTCATAGGTATGGTTTCCTAGGCTCAAGGCCCCCTCCCCAGCTTCCACCATCCCCAGTTCCCAGCCCTGATGACCATATTCGGTACTACCGGTTTGGGCCCCCGGCTCCAGGGTAATGCAGTAGGCCTCAATGCCCCCCAGATGCTCCGACCCGGCAAGCTGGGCCAGCCGTTCATAGCGAACCCCTGGCTTGGTGAAGGAAAGCCGTTCATGGCGTTTCGTGATCTGCACCGCCCGGTTCCGCCTGAAATCCGCAAAGAGATAGGCCAGGTCCATATCCAAGGCCTCGGCCACCGCCAAAAGGGTATCTAACGCGGGAGAAACCCGGTTCCGCTCAATCTGAGACACCAGGCTTTCACTCACCCCGGCCCGGTCCGCCACTTCCCGCAAGGTCAGGGACCGCCGTTCCCGAAAGGCCCGTATTTTTTCCCCAAAAGGTTCTATCGAATAGGACATACGCTTCAAACTTTACCTATACTCTACTCTATACAGTATACCTAAAGTTTGAGAACCAGGTCAAGGGTCGCCCGTACAATATTGCCACGTACCGCCGATATAGGGTATGTTTTTTCTACAGTTTCCTTATAAAGGAGTTACTATGCCGGAACCAGCAAAACGGGACCCCAAGGCCCCCCAATTTCTTGACATTACCATAAAGGACAACAATGGCAAGGTATGGTCCACCATTTATGCCCAAGCAAAGGATTTTTCCACCGGTTCGGTGGGATATTACGCTTCCGATAAAGTTACCAATCCGGAAAGCGCGGAACGCTACCAATGTAGCTTGAGTTTTACCCTCATCGGTTCGAAACCGGGGAAAGAATCCTCAAAAAATTAGTCTTAAGAGGAGGAGCAGTATGATAAGCAGAAATCCGGGTATAGCACACCTGAAAGCGGGGTATCTTTTCCCTGAAATCGCCAAGCGGCGCGCAGCTTTTGCCAAGGAGCATCCGGAAGCGAAGATCATCAGCCTGGGGGTGGGAAACACCACCGAGCCCATCCTGCCCCATATCAACCGGGGTCTTATGGAAGCCGCCCGGCGGCTCGGTACGGTGGAAGGGTATTCAGGGTACAGCGACGAGGGTCTCGAGAGCTTACGGGAACGGATAAGCCAGGTGTTTTACCACGGTCAATTCACGCCGTCGGAAATCTTTATCTCCGACGGGGCCAAGTGCGATATAGGCCGGCTACAGCTCCTCTTCGGCGCCCGGACCGAGGTGGCCGTGCAGGACCCGTCCTACCCGGTGTACGTGGACGGCTCGGTCCTCATCGGCGCGGCGGGCCCGTGGTCCGGAACTGGATACCAGGGGATTCGGTACCTGCCCTGTACGGCGGCGAACGGCTATTTCCCGGATCTGTCCCTCCTCCCGGAGAAGGGGCTCTTTTATTTCTGTTCCCCTAACAACCCCACAGGGGCTACGGCCACCCGGGAACAGCTTGGCGCTTTAGTGAGCGCCGCCCGGCAAAAGGGGACGCTTATCGTGTTCGACGCAGCCTACAGCGAATACATTCGGAACAGCGCCTTACCCAAGAGCATCTTCGAGATTCCTGAGGCCCGTACTTGCGCGATTGAGGTGAATTCCTTCTCGAAATCCGCGGGTTTTACCGGGGTGCGTCTGGGCTGGACGGTGGTTCCCCAGGAGCTGACCTATGGGGGGGGTGAAAAGGTCAATGCCGACTGGGGTCGGGTCTGCGGCACGATCTTCAATGGGGCGTCGAACATTGCCCAGGGCGGGGGATTAGCCGCTCTGGAACCGGAGGGGCTTAAGGAGATGCGGGAATTAACGGATTTTTACCTAGGCAATGCGAAACTCATTCGGTCCGCCCTGCAAGGATTGGGAATTTCCTGCGTCGGCGGGGATGAGTCCCCCTACATCTGGGCCCATTTCCCGGGCCGGGACAGTTGGGAGGTGTTTTCCGAGATTCTGGAACGGTGTCAGGTCGTAACTACTCCAGGTTCAGGATTCGGCCCGGCGGGGCAGAGCTTTATACGGTTCTCCGCTTTTGGCCACCGGCCGGCGGTTGAAGAAGCCTGTGAACGCCTAAGCCACCTATCCTAGAGCTTTCTCTAGGCTCAGGAGGAAGGTCGTATTGAGGGAAAATATACGGTAAGGGAACACACTGACTGGTAGGTCTCAAATGGACGATACTGGATTTGAACCAGTGACTTCTACCGTGTGAAGGTAGCACTCTCCCGCTGAGTTAATCGTCCTCAATACCTCTATACATAACATACCACTTATGCATCGGGGATGTCAAGAGGGCGATAGGATAATTACGCGGAGCGAAGCGGCGAAGCAATCTAGCCGAGGCCTTCCTTCTCACTGCTCTATGCGCTTGAGGAAGCGCAGCAGGTTGTCCATGGTAAGGGCCAGATCGCTTCTACTACGGAGGCGGTTCTGTTCAAAGGGTAGACTTACCCGGTTAATACTGAATACCCCCCACAGCCCCTGGTCGTAGACCGCTTCAATGGCCTCCCCAATGTCCCCGACCAGGGCAATAACCGGAATACCTAGTTTCTTGGCCCGCCGGGCGACGCCGATAACCGCCTTGCCCCGAAGACTTTGGGTATCCAGGCGGCCCTCGCCGGTGAATACCAGATCCGCCCCAATGGCCCGGGGCTCGAAATGCGCCGTATCAAGAACCGTCTCAATGCCCCTTTCCAGTCGGGAACCGAAAAAGGCCGCCATACCGCCGCCCATGCCGCCTGCGGCCCCGGCCCCTGGGATATGCGCCACATCCCGGCCTAGATCCCGCCGCACCCGTTCCGCTACAGAGCGGAGCTGGCCGTCAAGGAATCTGGCCATCGCCGGTCCCGCCCCTTTCTGCGGCGCGAATACCAAGGCCGCGCCGGTTTCGCCATACAGGGGGTTGTCAATATCGCACATGGTTACCAGCTCCACAGCCTTAAGCGCCGCGTCCACGCTCCTCAGATCGATACAGGCGATCTTGGACAGGGTCCCACCGGTGGGGATGAAGGCGTCTCCCGCCTGGTCTATGAAGCGGACCCCCAGGGCTGCGGCGGCTCCAGCCCCGAAATCATTGGTGGCGCTGCCTCCGAGTCCTAGAATGATCTTCGAACAGCCTCGGTGCGCCGCGTCCCGTATCAAAAGGCCCACGCCGTAGGTGGTGGCCTCTGCAACGCACCGTCGCGTACCCGCCAGGGGAAGCCCCGCGCAGGCCGCCATCTCGATCACTGCGGTTTTTCCCTGGTCCACCAGGCCGTAGAAGCTCTGGATATCCTCAAAATAGGGCCCCTTGGCGGGAAGGGTAACTTTCTCGCCCCCGGAGGCCGTGAGAAACGCATCCACGCTCCCCTCCCCGCCGTCGGCCACGGGTATGGGTATCACCTGCGCGTCTGGGCAATGGGCGTGGATCCGCTCCTCCATAATCGTGCAGATCTCCAGGGACGACAGAACCCCCTTAAAGGAATCGGGAACCAACAGAATCTTTTTCATACCCCCAGGCATGGGAAAAAGCGTACCCGGTTTAAGGGGTTTTCTCAAGGCATTCTAGACATAAAGGCTTGACCTGGCCGGTTAAAATAAGTATTATATAACAAGATTAGTTTAGGATAACTTTAGCTCGTGCGCGAAGAGGTACGCTATGCGTCAGGATGATCGTTTGAGGATGGACGCCATTTTTTGTTATAGTACCCCCCCCCCCCCCCGACTACTCCTTCTTTAGTCGTATAGTATACACTAAACACTGCAAGCGCCTTACCGGGAAAGCCCGGGGCGCCCTTTATACTCTGGAATCTATCCCGCTCGTTGCGGCGGGATATTTTATTTTTTGGAGGGAGTTATGAAAAAAACTCTTCTAAACATTTTTCTCGTGCTGCTTGCGACAGTAGGGATGGTTCTTACTGGCTGCGATACCGACGGAAGCGGGTCTGCCTCTTATTCGGAGCCAGACCCGGCACAATATGTGCTGGTGGAGGGCGGCAGCTACCTCAGAGGCAGTCCCGATGTAGACTTTGTGGCGGTGAATGAACAACCCCAGCATGAGGTAAGGGTCTCGTCATTCTACATCGGAAAGTACGAAGTAACCCAGAAAGAGTGGAAGGACATAATGGGCCTGACCGTAGAAGAACAGCATACCATATCAGGGCAAGCTGCGGCAAATTTCCGGGGAAGTGGAGACGACCTTCCGATTAACTTTGTAAACTGGAAAGATGCAGTAGAGTTCTGCAACCGCCTCAGCAAAAAAGAGGGGCTTACTCCGGCGTATACGGTAACGACAGGTGGCGATTGGCTTGTACCGACATGGGATGTAGAATGGAATCGCTCGGCAGAGGGCTGGCGGCTCCCTACCGAAGCTGAATGGGAATACGCCTGCCGCGCCGGAACGACAACGCGCTATAACACCGGCGACACTGAGAATGACCTTGCCGCAGCCGCATGGTATGCTAAAAATAGCACTATCAAGGTAGAGGGCGCGGATAAACAGATGCTCCATCCCGTAGGAACCAAGAAGCCGAATGCCTGGGGCATCTACGATATGCATGGAAACGTCTGGGAGTGGTGCTATGACCGATATGTTCCAAACTATGCCGACTATGCCGCCAATGCTCCGGTAGAGGACCCGATAGGGGCGGATAAGGAAGAGAATGAGAACCGCGTAATTCGCGGCGGGGCCTTTAATAACACCGTGAACATCTTCGAGGCTGATGGTGAGACATTGAAAACCAGTCTAACCAGTGCTGCGTCCGATTTCTTCTATTGCGCTCGCCGGACTGGGTTTGAGCCTTCGACCAGAGGACAGAATAACGGCTTTCGGATAGTTCGCTCTAAATAGCGATTCTCCTTTTGATACGTTGCTATCCGCCTGGCTTCGCCGTCATAATCGGAGTCCCGGCGGTTACAACCAGAATGTTTCTCTGTATAACTGCCGCTGTCTTCCTGTAAGTTTAGCTACCTACAGTACAGTAGGGAACGACGATGGGGCAAACTCATCCGGTGGGGACGAAGAAGTCAAGAAGCCCAGACCGACCCTGAAGGCGGCTTAACCTATGCAAGCCGTATAGTGCGCGGCGGGGCGTTTAACAACAACGATGCTTCCCAATCATCCGACCGAGGCCAAAACTTTGGCTTGCGCCTTGCCGTTCAAAACGGCTCATGGACGGGCCTTTTTTTATCTTAAGTAATAAAGACTTGAGGAAAACGAAAATGGAATCATGCCATTACATTTC
>JAITJK010000005.1 GCA_031278935.1 Spirochaetaceae bacterium
GTCTTCTGGGGGCCCTTCCCTATTCTCTTTCCGGCATGGGCTTCAGTTTCGTTGACGCGGTTTTTGAGAGCGCCTGCGGCTTTGCCACCACCGGAGCGAGTACCCGGTCCGAGGTGGAATCCCTGCCGCGCGGGCTTCTCTTATGGCGGAGTATCACCCACTGGTTCGGCGGTATGGGGATCATCCTACTCACCGTGGCCCTTATGCCCCTTTTGGGTGTAGGGGGATTTCAGCTCATTAAGGCCGAAGCGCCGGGACCGGAAAAGGAGAAGATCACCCCCAAGATCACCGCTACCGCCAAGATACTCTGGCTAGTGTACTGCGCTCTCACGGGCGTCCTCTTTACGCTCTACTGGGTGGGGGGTATGGAGGGTTTCGATGCGCTCTGTCACGCCTTTACGACTATGGCTTCCGGCGGCGTGAGCACGAAAAATCAGGGGATCAGTTTCTATGATTCCCCTTTTATTGAGGGAATTTCCACGGTATTCATGTTCCTTGCAGGATTTAATTTCAATCTCTATGTGCGACTCCTCAAGGGTAAGTTCTCGGACCTGTGGCATAATTCCGAATGCCGGGCTTACGTGCTGATTTTCCTTATGGCGTCGGCGCTGATAACGGGCAGTCTCCTTGGGGTCTACGGATCCTTCGACAAGGCCGTGCGATACGGGATGTATCAGGCGGCTTCGATCCTGTCTACCACCGGCGCCACCGTTGCGGATTATGAAACCTGGCCCGCCTTGGCCCAAGGGACGCTTTTCATCCTCATGTTCATCGGCGGCTGTTCCGGTTCTACCGCCGGAGGCATCAAGGTGATCCGTTATGTGGTACTCGGGAAACAGGCGGGTAATGAACTGCGGCGGATCATCTATCCCCAAGGGGTTTTCAGTATCCAGCTTAATCGCAAGGTAGGCCGTAAGGATGTGGTCTATGGGGTCGCGGGGTTTGTGTTCCTGTATTGTTCTGTAATTGCCGCCACTACCCTCATCACTACAGCTTACGGGACAGATTTGTTCTCGGCCTTCAGCGCGGCCCTCGCGGTTACGGGAAACAGTGGGGTCGGCTTCGGGATCATTGGGCCTCGGGGCAATTACGGGGCTTTCCCAGATCCTATCAAGTGGCTGTTCTCCTTGGTGATGATTGCCGGACGACTGGAACTGTGGACCGTACTGGTGCTATTTTCTCCCGAATACTGGAGACGGTAAAACCGGTCATGGGTAAGCCTTCGGTCGTGGATGAAACCATCGAGTATGCGGTGCTCTTTAAGCCGCATCGGGTACACACCGTGCCTTTGAAGGGTAGAACAGGCGGCCATGAACCAAACCTCTTGGACTGGTACGGGCGTCTTTTCCCGAAGGCCCTTACGGTGTGCGGGAGGCATCCCTGGGAAGGGGGCGTCCTGCATCGCCTGGATTATGAAACCCAGGGGCTGGTTCTGGTGGCTAAGACTCAACGGGCCATGCAAGTTCTCATAACCCAACAGGAAGAGGGGCGTATTATCAAGGAATACCGTGCCCTCACGACGAAGCGGGCAGACCCGCTTCCTGGCTTTCCCCCCAGCCCACGCAACGGCGTGGAGGCTTCTTACATTGCCAGTGGGTTTAGACCCTATGGTCCAGGGAGAAAAGCGGTACGGCCGGTACTATTCCCGGCGGGGAAACCACAGAAAATCTGCACCCTGGATCGGGGGAATCCCTATATAACCGAAGTGCTGCGAAAGGAGTCCACTTCCATCGGGGATACCGCTTTTCGGCTGCGGCTTATCCGCGGCTTTCGACACCAGATTCGCTGTCATCTTGCCTGGATCGGATACCCTATCGTAAATGACGCCCTGTATGGTGGCGTAATAAGGGATACCCCTCCTGCCGGGGAGCTACCAGAGTTTCCAGTATTGGCCCTTGTGGCTGAAGGGATACGGTTTTTCGATCCTCGTACCGGGGACCCGCGCCGGTATACCCTTGAAACGGGATAAAAATGGTGCGCCGTTCCACTTATGTGCCGATCCCGGGTAATAAAAAAGCCGTAAAAATACGCTGATCCCCCCAATCCCAGGGGATATACTGGAAAGTACCAGAAGAATGAACATTTATTTAGAGAATTGCTAAACTAAATTCTCGTGGCGGGGTTTGTTTTTGATGAATACTGAGCAATAGTGAAAAAAACGAGAAAATATGCTTGACAAGGATCGGGTATAGCCTATAGTTAAGATAATAATAGTGTATTTCCTGCTCGATGGGAGGCTGCGTGGAAATTTCGCAGATAGTGAAAGAACGGTTGCGTTGTTCCCCTTAAAAATGAAAAACCTCTGGAGTAGTAGCCGGAGCAATACCTAATGGCTGGGCGCTTAACTTGCATAACGACGAAGATACCGCGAAGATTGGGGGGTGCTTCTGGTAGTAACGCGCAAGAATAGCGGATAAGAACGGGTTTGGAGAGCGATAGAAGCGGCCTCTCCCATAATTTTTAGTGATTTCACCGGTAAATATGATTATAAGCGTCAGCAAATAGGCGAGAAGGCGATGATAAAATCAGTTTTTTAAATAAATGTCGTTGACGCGTCATATTTTAGCCGGATATAATAACTTGATTCCGAGTGAATCGGGCAAAGTATTGTGGAGGTATTGATGAAAATCACCGAGATTCTCAAGAAGAGAATGACCTTTTCCTTTGAGGTATTTCCCCCCAAAGAGGACGATGGTGTTCCCAAGTTGCAAAAAGAGCTTGATGAACTGTTTAAATTTGACCCTGATTTTATCAGTTGTACCTACGGGGCCGGTGGTACTAACGTAGGCAAAAGTCAGGAAATCTGCAAATACATCGCCGACAAAAACGTTACCTGTATGACGCATTTTACCTGTATCGGCACGTCCAAAGAACGCATTTTGAAAGAGCTCAACGAATATATCGGTATGGGTGTTGAAAATGTGCTTGCTATGCGCGGTGATTTCCCAAAGGATCCGAATACGGGCAAGTTTGCGACTACTACCGGCGGCGCGTTTAGTAATGCTAACCAGCTCATTGAGTTCATTAAAGCCAATTTTGGTGATAAATTTGCCATTGCCGCCGCAGGGGATCCGGAGGTCCACATTCTCGCGGTCAGTCCCGAGTCGGATATCGCCTTCATTCGGGCGAAACAGGATGCAGGGGCGGAATTTATCATGTGTCAGCTCTGCCATGACATTGACGAATACGAGCGCTGGGTTGCTAAATGCCGCAAGGCGGGGATTACCATTCCCTTCGTGATGGGCCTCATGCCGGTACTTTCCCGAGATCCGATCATCAACATGACGGTTTCCAACGGCTGTTCGATCCCACGGGAATTGGCTGCAATCATTGGCAAATATACGCCCCCTCGGGGTTCCGCTGAAAATGTGGTGAAAGAGTACGCTGCGGATTTCAAGAAGGCGGGAATGGAATATACCGTCAAGTCTCTTTGGCGGTATATGAATACGGACCTTCAAGGCATTCACCTCTATGCCCTGAACCGGGCCGTAGATGTGAGTCAAATCGTTCTGGCCTCGGGGATTCGGCAGAAGAAAGCATAAGTGCAGGGAGCGGGGATGTTGCCGGGATATGCCGCGTTCCGCGCTCCTAAGCAGATAAGGAGTACATAATGGCAAAAGGTTCAGATGCCGTAAAGAAATTTGTCGGTTCCGATATTGAAATCGCCCAGGCCGTATACCCTGAGCATGCGTATAATGTTCTGGAAGTAGCCAAAAAACTCGATATTCCTGAGCAGTATATCGAACAGTATGGCCGCTACAAAGCAAAAATAGATTATAATTACCTCAACAACGAGCTCAAGGACAAGCCGAATGGCAAGCTCATCCTGGTAACGGCCATCACCCCGACCCCCGCCGGGGAAGGCAAGACCACTACCACGGTGGGAGTTTCTGACGGGCTTGCCCGGCTGGGCAAAAAAGTCGTGGTCGCCTTACGGGAACCTTCTTTGGGCCCGGTATTCGGCGTTAAGGGTGGCGCGGCCGGTGGTGGCTGGGCACAGGTCATCCCTATGGAAGACATCAATCTCCACTTTACCGGGGATTTCCACGCTATTGGCGCGGCGAACAACCTGTTGGCCGCCATGATTGACAATCATATTTATCAGGGCAATAAACTCAACCTTGATCCTCGCAAGATTATATGGCGCCGTTGCGTGGATATGAACGACCGACAGCTTCGTTTTATCGTAGATGGCTTGGGCGGCAAGGCCAACGGCGCAGCCCGGGAAGACGGCTATGACATCACCGTGGCCTCCGAAATTATGGCGGTCCTCTGCTTATCCTCGGATATTGAGGACCTCAAGAAACGCCTGGGTCGCATCATCGTGGGCTACACCTATGGCAAACAGTCCGATGGTTCGGAAAAACCGGTAACTGCTTCCCAGTTGAATGCCCAGGGCGCTATGGCGGCCTTGCTTAAGGACGCCCTCAAGCCAAACCTGGTTCAGACCCTGGAGGGAACCCCGGCCTTTATCCACGGCGGTCCCTTTGCCAACATTGCCCACGGGTGTAACTCCATTATGGCCACGAAACTAGCCTTGAAGATGGGAGACTATGCGGTTACCGAGGGCGGTTTCGGCGCGGACCTGGGGGCGGAAAAGTTTCTGGACATTAAATGCCGTTTTGCCGGGCTTAAGCCCAATGCGGTGGTTATTGTCGCCACGGTCCGGGCGCTCAAGCACCATGGTGGCGTAGCCAAGGGGGATCTAAACAAAGAGAACCTGGAAGCCCTGAAGCAGGGATTGCCGAATCTGCTTCAGCACATTGAAAACATTACCACGGTATTCCATCTGCCCGCAGTGGTAGCGATCAACGCCTTCCCCACGGATACCAAGGCGGAACTGGACTTGGTGGAATCGGAATGCAAAAAGTTAGGGGTGAATGTGGCCCTTTCCGAAGTATGGGCCAAGGGCGGTGAAGGGGGGATCCGACTGGCGGAAGAAGTGATTCGCCTGTGCGAACAGCCGAACCAGTTTACCTATAGTTACGACGAAAAGGCCTCTATCAAGGAGAAGATCGAAGCTATCGCCAAGAAGGTTTATCACGCCGACGGGGTTACCATCCTGCCGAATGCCCAGAAGCAGATTGAGCAGCTGGAGAAACTGGGGATGGACAAGGTGCCTATTTGCATGGCCAAGACCCAATACAGTTTCACGGATGATCAGAACCTCCGGGGCGCTCCCCGGGGCTGGACTCTCACGGTACGGAACATCAAGATTTCTGCCGGGGCGGGTTTCATCGTAGCTCTTACGGGTGAAATCATGACTATGCCGGGATTACCGCCGGTGCCTTCTGCGGAAAAGATCGACGTGGATAACACGGGCAAGATCTCCGGTCTATTCTAAATCTTACATAAAGCGGGG
>JAITJK010000080.1 GCA_031278935.1 Spirochaetaceae bacterium
TAAATAAGCGTATTCTTCCTGTCCGCCAATTCCGACGTCAACGGCCCTTCAAATCCGTACTCCGAACCGTTTTTAGTCGCCAAGGCCTGATTGAACCACGCCGTCCGCCCCATATTAAGCCCAGCGCACCGGTACTTACCAGGTCTTCCATTGCAAAGGATATTTCCACGCATATCGCACAATATAAGATCAAAATAGACCGTATATGCATCCAGAATTACCCCCATGCGTTGGGACGCAAAATCGATCTGCTCTTTTGATCTCCCCATTACCGCGTTAACTAGCGCGCTGTCCGTAGCCCACCACCGTACATCGCCGGAACGCTCGTACAGGTTACGGTCAACAAGGTCTATGTTATACGCCGCCATCTGTGCGAGCCGCTGCCACCGCGTGCCGTTTTCCAATTCGATAAGGCTATTCATCGCTTCCCTGACATTAGTACGAAGTCCCATGATTATGTCCCCGGTATGCGAAGCAAGATTTCCCATCTCGTCCGCCACGACCCCAAAGCCCGCCCCCAAAGTGCCGGCCCGCGCAGCCTGTATCTTTGCGTTGATGGACAGCACTTTTAAATCCGTATTTACGGAATCTATGGATTTAAGCGAGTTTTCCAACGTACCCTGTACGGATTCAATTAACGATGATCTCGAATTTCCCATGTTCACTCTCCTTTTTTCTTCCGTTTTCTTACCGCTTCCAGGCATTTTAGCTTCCGGTTCGATAAGATATTCCTCAAGAACGAACCCCCGGTACCCAAAGGTCCCAGAGTTTCATCGAGGGAATCATGATTTCCTGACGCTTTGGCCGCCAGGGCATCAAGCCCGGTGATCCCCGAAATGGAAACCTGCAATCCCCGATAAGCCCCACTCAGGGCGGATCCCCGCATCTCCGCCGCTTAGGGCACCACCCTACCGTTTACCCAGCGCAGGCTGAAATACCCGTCGCCCCTGCTATCCCCGGTGAACGTGAATGTGTGCGGGCTCCGGGTGGCGACGATGTCCGAGTTGATAAGGTCCTCCTCCTTTGTCGGCGTATCTCCGTTCCGTGAACCCCCCATGGTGGGCCTCCAGGTCAAGGAGCCCCTCGAGGGGGTTGACGAAATGGAGGGTTTTATGCTAGATTCATATCAACGTTTGGGGCGCTTGGCTCAGTTGGTTAGAGCGCCACGTTTACACCGTGGATGTCAGAGGTTCGAATCCTCTAGCGCCCAAGCAGCTCTCCCTCCTCTAGACCGGCCGGGAATACCCAAAACATATCAGTGAAAATCTCCCCACCGGAGGCCGGTCTCTACACTCACCCGTAGAGGAACCTTGAGGGTGATGGCGTTCTCCATCTCGTACTGAACTAGTTGAACGGTCTCTTTGGCCTGGGATTGGGGGACCTCCAGAATCAGTTCGTCATGCACTTGTAACAGCAGCCGGGCGGGGCTCTTTTCCTTGACCAGCCGCCGGTCTACCCGGACCATAGCGGTTTTCACAATGTCCGCTGCGGAACCCTGGATAGGGGTGTTCACCGCTTCCCGTTCCGCCCCAGCTTTCTCGGTCTTGTTCTGGGAATTGATGGCCCCAATGGCCCGGCGCCGGCCCAAAATCGTGGCGGCATACCCGGTCTCCTCCGCCTTATGAATGAGCTCGTCCATAAAGGTACGAATTCCCGCATAGGTTTTGAAGTAGGTATCGATAAACGCCGCAGCGTGGCTACGGCTGATCCCCAGAGAGTTAGCAAGCCGAAAGGCACTCATGCCGTACATTACCCCAAAGTTGATGGTCTTGGCAATCCGGCGCTGATCCCCCTGCACCTGGGCTTCAGGAATGCCGAAAATCAGCGCCGCAGTCTGGGCATGGACATCTTTGCCCTCTCGGAAGGCGGTCATGAGGTTGGGGTCTTCCGACAAGTGGGCCAGCACCACCAGCTCTATCTGGCTATAGTCTGCGGATATAAGGACTTTTCCTGGGCCCGCGATAAAAGCCTCCCGAATCCGACGGCCCGCTTCGTCCCGGATGGGTATGTTTTGCAAATTCGGGTCCCGACTAGAAAGACGACCCGTTACCGTGCCGGTTTGGATAAAACTCGTGTGTACGCGATCCGCCCCATCGGCCATATCCGCCAGGGTATCCACATAGGTAGACTTGAGCTTGGCCAAGGTCCGGTACCGAAGGATGCAGGCCGGGACCGGATCCTCCCGGGCAAGTTCTTCCAATACTTCCACGTCAGTGGAATACCCGGTCTTGGTCTTCCTACCTGGTTTGAGCTTCCGTTCGGTAAAAAGCACTTCCTGAAGCTGTTTGGGGGAGGCTAAGTTGAACTCATGGCCTACGAGGCTATAGGTTTCCCCCTGAATCTGCTGTAACTCCGCGGCAAGTTCAACGGCATAAGTGCTTAAAACCGCTTTCTTAATCTGAATCCCCTCCCCCTCCATCTCCGCGAGAATCGGTAGCAAGGGCATTTCCAGTTCCTCAAACAGCTTAAGGGACAGAGCGTGGCTGTGCAGCACCGGTTCTAGTACGCGCCAAAGACGCATACAGAGATCCGCGTCCTCTGCGGCGTACCGTAGGGCGGTCTCTAGGGGCACTGCATCAAAGGTACTGTCCTTAGGGACGATGTCTTTATACGCCAGGGGCTGGTAGCTGAAGCAGAAAGTCCCCAGGGAATCTAGAGAGTAATTTTTCCGCTCTGGACTCATAAGCCAGGCGGCCACCATGGTGTCCCAGATCCGGCAACGCCACCGGGGTATGCCCCAGTTTCGGGAAACTTCGTAGTCGTATTTGGCGTTATGGGCGATGATGGTCATGCAGGGATCCGCAAACAAGAGCGCGAGACGGTCTCGGACTTGCTCTGGAGGGAGAAAGGGTGCGGTCCCCTGGTGGGAGGCCAGGGGCACATAGACCGCTTCCTTAGGCTTCAGGGCCAGGGAGACCCCCACGGGATGGGCGTTCCAGGCATCCAGGGAATCGGTCTCAAAATCCAGGGCCATAAAGCCCTGTTTCCGGGCGGTCTCGAGTAGCCGCTCCAAGGCGTCCAGGTCTAATAGGGGCTGATACGCCCCCGCTCCTAAGAGACCAGGGTCCACAGGCCAGGATTCCCTATTGCTTTCCGCTGATGGGACCGGCTCCGGGGCCTTGGGCTCTAGCTTTGATTCCCCGGGGCTACCCACCAAAGGGTCTAGGGCCTTAGCGCTCTGGCGCACCCCTTCCCGCAGGAGGATCCGGGCCCCAGCGGCGCGGTCCAGATGCTCCACCGAAAGGGCGTCCACCGAAAAAGCTCCCCTGTCCCCACGCTCAAGGGAGAGGGGTACCCCTGACTCCAGGGCAATGAGGGATTGGGAAAGATAGGCTAGGTCCTTGCCTTGGGCAAGTTTCTTGCCCACCGCCCCCTCAATGCCCGCCAGGTTTGCATAAATGCCGTCCAAAGAACCGTAACGGGCCATGAGTTTGGCGGCGATCTTCTCACCGATTCCCGAAACTCCCGGCACATTATCAGAACTATCTCCCATAAGGGAGAGCATATCCAGCATTTGTTCAGGGTTTACCCCCCAGGCAAGCTTTACCTCTGTAGGACCTAGCAGCTCGTAGGAGCTCTTGGTCCCAGCAGCGCTGCCTTTGGCAGGCTGTAGGGCGTAAATTCCTTTACCCACCAGCTGTAGCAGGTCTTTATCCGCTGAAAGGATATAGCAGCAACGGTTCTCCTCGGTGCATTTCCGCGCCAAGGTAGCGATGATGTCATCCGCCTCATACCCATCGGCGCGAAAACAGGGAACCCCCAGGGCGGCAAGAAATTCCTCGATAAGCGGAACTTGCTCATGCAGGTCCTCCGGGGTTTTTTGCCGGTGGGCCTTGTATTCCGGGTACTTTTTATGCCGAAACGTCGGCGTCCGAGAGTCAAACACCACCGCGAGGCGCCGGGGTTTTTGCAGGGTCGAAAGGAGCGCGCCGGTTTCATCCGCTCCCGGAGCCCCCTCGTCCAGAAGACTCACCATGGTCCGGGCAAAGGCCACCAGGACCGAAATATTGCGCCCCTCTCGGTTGCGTAAGGGCCGGGAAGCAAAAGCAAAATAAAACCGATAGATAAAGCCATAGGCGTCAATAAGGTACAAGGGCGGCTTGGTATTAGATGAAGGCATGATGGTTCTCAGTTGGGCAGGTAATAGCGGCCTTACAGCCGTATATCCAGGCGTGAGGAGATTCCCTCACGGGCATACACAGAAGTCCTAAGCAGGGGACTCAACTTCAAGGTTTGTAGCTGGGAACGAAGGCAGGCCATCTGCTGGGCCAGGGCATCCCGGTTACGCTGTAAACGGAGCTGGACTTCCGCTTTACTCCGGTGTAAGGCATCGTTCCCCTGCGCCTTTACCCCGAAGCAACATTTTTTTTCCAGAGGAATCACCGCCTTTTGAATCGCCGCAAGTTCCCGACTCAACTGCTCTTCCAATTCGATATACCACAAAATTGCTTCGGTTTCCCCCTGTTCAATGGCCTCATACTGCTTGTCTAGAACCGCCGCATACGTATTAAGGCGGATTTGTTGG
>JAITJK010000090.1 GCA_031278935.1 Spirochaetaceae bacterium
CTCTTCCCTTCCGCTCTAGTCTACCCTCTTATCGAGAATAAACCGCTTTCGCTTCTTCCTTACCCGATAAATACCTTCGTACTTATCGGTTCCTCCCCTTCCCTTTATTTCCAAATATCTCCGAAGAACCGCCCTCCCGGGTTATCCTTCATTAGGTCTTTTGAACTTACTCATTATCCCCCCACTTCGTCAAGAGGTTCTACCGCTTTTTCGTAATTTTTTTTATCTTTATTGTTGCCCCTGCAAAAACCTATGGCTATGGCTGTAACTATTAGCCCCCTATCATGTTATTCATAGTAACATCTTCAAAGGGCAAAAATGGTTTTCCATAAAGCCCTGTTAAACACGCTATTTCTTTGTCGCCGTAACCGGTTCTCCTCCTCCCGGTTACGGTTTTTTATGTTCCCCCTTCAGCGTCGCCTCAAAGGAGTCGGTCCGGTCCGGGCTCAAGCAGATCTTCCCGGTGGGCCAGGTGAAGGGCTTCCCGTACCAAGCTGTGGTTCTCTGGTTTATTGAAGTGTACCAGGGCGCGTTGCAACCGCTTTTCCCGTTCCCCAGGTACGAAAATGGGCTCCATAGTGCGGGGATCTAAGCCGGTCCGGTACATTACCGTGGAAAGGGTACCGGGCGTGGGATAGAAGTCTTGCACCTGATTCGGGATAAAGCGGCTTTTCTTGAGATACAAGGCCAAGGCTATCCCATCCTGGAGGGTCGAACCGGGATGACCTGAAATAAAATAGGGTACCAGATACTGTTTAGATCCCAAGCTGCGGTTTATCTCCCTATACTCCCGGGCAAACCGGAGATAGGTCTCATGATCCCCTTTACCCATAGCCGTGAGAACCCGGGAAGCTACGTGTTCCGGAGCAACCTTGAGCTGGCCACTCACGTGAAAGCGGCAGAGGGTTTTTAAAAACCTCTGCCCGTACCGGCTATCCAGGCAAAGATAATCAAAGCGGATCCCTGAACGGATAAAGACCTTTCGTATGCCCTCCACGGCTCTTAGGGCCTCAAGGGTTTGCAGATACTCCCGGTGATCCCCTTTCAGGTGAGGACATGGCTGTGGGAAAAGACATTCCCGATCCGCACAGAATCCCCCCTTGGTCTGCCGGGCGCAGGGAGGCCGGTAAAAGTTCGCCGTCGGGCCGCCAAGATCGTGGATATACCCCTTAAAACCCTCAAAACGGCTTAGGATTTTCGCCTCGCAAAGCAGGCTTTCCGGGCTTCTTCCTGTAACCGCCCGACCCTGGTGAAAGGTGATGGCGCAAAAGGAGCAGCCTCCAAAACAACCCCGGCTGGAAACCAGGGAAAAAGCCATCTCCTTCAGGGCGGGGATCCCACCCGCCGCGTCGTACTGCGGATGGGCGCGCCGAGTATAAGGCAGGACATAGAGGCGATCCAGTTCCTGTGAGCTTAAGGGAAAGGCGGGCGGATTCTGGATGACCCAGCGATCCCCGTCGCTCCGTTCTGCCAAAGGCCGGGCGCTTAGGGGATCCGCCTCTGCGCGCTGGATCATAAAGTGTTCGGCGTAGCGCCGCAAGGAATCCCTATCCGTCCCTCGAATCGCCTCATACTCCGGGAGCACGATGGCAGACCCCGAAGGCGCATAGGCGCGGACACACGTTCCCCGCAGGTCCTGGATGGCCGCAATGGGCTCCCCCGCCTGGAGCCTGTAGGCAATGTCCCGGATAGGCTGTTCTCCCATACCGTACACCAGGATATCCGCCTTAGCATCCAGCAGCAGAGAACGGCGCACCTGATTGGACCAATAATCGTAATGGGCAAAACGGCGCAGACTCGCCTCAATGCCGCCGATAATGACTGGGATGTTTTTATAGACCGACCGGATCCCCGCCACATAGGTGATGGTTGCCCGGTCGGGCCGCAACCCCGCCTTGCCACCCGGAGAATAGGCATCTTCGGAACGAGGCTTTTTCGCCGCCGTATAATGGGCTACCAGGGAATCCATGTTTCCCGCGCCCACGAGAAACCCCAACCGGGGTCTACCTAAGACCGTGTAAGACCCTCGGTTGGTCCAATCCGGCTGAGGGATGATGCCCACCCGGTACCCCGTGTCTTCCAAGACCCGGCATATAAGGGCCGCCGCAAAGGCCGGATGATCCACATAGGCGTCGCCGGAAACAAAAATAAAATCGCACGCCTCCCAGCCCCGATCCTCCATATCCTTCCGGCTTATGGGCAAAAATCTGAGCGGGGGACGCGGTAGGGCGCAAGAAACGGCTTACACTCCAATAACCGAGGTAACCTCGGGGATTTCTTTTTTCAGATGGTTTTCAATGCCCATCTTCAGGGTCATCTGCGCCATGGGGCATCCGCCGCAAGCGCCCGTCAGTTTTAACGATACCGTACCGTCGTCGGCCACGGAAACGAATTCCACATCCCCGCCGTCCGCTTGCAGGGAGGGTCGAACCGTATCCAGGACGGTTTTTATTTTGTCTTCAAGCATAGAGTCTCCTTAATGGCATTGAGTATACTCATTATTCTGGGGTTCTGTCTATCACGTGCAGGGTACCGTCATTTACTTCTGCCAAACAAGACATCTAACTCAGCGCTGATGGTTGCCCTGATACGTGCGTTCAGCGTCTTGACTCTTTTGCGCCGTCCGCGTACAGTAAAGCCCATCGAAAAGCCATGAAAAAGCGCCGTCTTGTTTTTTTCCCTATTCTTCTGGGCGTCCTGTACGCCGGGCCGTATCTTACCGCCCAAAGCCCCGAGACCGCAGCCCCCCGGACGATTCACGCCACCGCCCTAGCTCTGCGGGGAGAGCCGGATTACCCGGAGGGGTTTACTCATTTTAATTACGTGAATCCCAACGCTCCTAAAGGGGGAAATCTGACCCGCCACGCCATTGGGACTTATGATAACTTCCACCTATATGCCCTACGAGGAAACTGTGTACAAGGTTCGCAATATTTTTATAATTCCCTTATGAGCACTTCCGGTGACGAAGACGACGCTCTGTACCCCCTCATTGCCCAAAGCCTTGAATATGCGGAGGATTATTCCTTCATCATTTTCTCTATAGACCCTCGGGCCACGGATCAGGAGGGGGCGCCTATCACCGCCGAAGACGCAGCTTTTTCTTTTAACATCTTGTATGAAAAAGGGGTTCCCCAATTTAGAAACTATTTTGCGGGAGTAACCGTTCAGGTTCTTCCGGGAAATCGGGTCCGCTTTGACCTGAGCGAACCAGGGGACAAGGAAAAAATGCTGGAACTTGCGGGGACGACGATTTTCCCCAAACGCTTCTGGGAACACCAAAACTTTTCCGAACCCCTTCCAACCCCGCCTTTAGGTACCGGAGCGTACCGAGTCAAGGACTATAAGATGGGGCAGTACGTTATCCTGGAACGGGTCAAAGATTACTGGGCTGCGGACCTGCCGGTGAACAAGGGACGGTACAACTTTGACACCATCCGCTACGATTACTACCGGGACGATACGGTTGCCTTGGAAGCCTTTAAGTCCGGGGCCTACGATATTCGCAGCGAATCGGACATTGAAAAATGGACCACCCAGTATGGGGGAACTCCCTTTAGCTCCGGGCTCATCGTCAAAGAAGAGATTCCCCACGCCATACCCCAGCCCATGCAGGCCTTTAATTTCAATATCGAACGACCGGTGTTTCAGGATCGCCGGGTACGAATGGCCTTAAACTATTTTCTTGATTTTGAATGGATCAACAAAAACCTTTTTTATAATCAGTACACCCGGACCCGCAGCTACTTTGAAAACACTGATTATGCCGCCCGAGGGCTGCCCTCCGACGCAGAGCGGGCGGTGCTGGAGCCGATTAAGGACCAGGTCCCGCAGGAAGTGTTTACCCGGGAGTATCAGCCTCCTAAAACCGATGGTTCCGGGTTTATCCGCCCCCAGATGCGGGAAGCCATGGCGCTTTTTAAGGAAGCCGGCTGGGAATTACGCGGGGGAAAGCTTTTGCATACCCAAAGCGGGGAGCAAATGCGCTTTGAACTCTTAATCTATAGCCCTAGTTCCGAGAAAATCGCCATCCCCCTCAAGCGGAACCTGGCCCGTTTCGGCATTGATATGCATATCCGCACAGTGGACGCAAGCCAATTTTTGAACCGCCTACGCTCCCGGGATTACGATCTGCTGGACCGAGGCTTTCACACCCAGTCCTATCCGGGCTCAGGTTTGCTCTTGGCCTGGCATTCGGATTATAGGGATTCGACCTACAACATCGCAGGAGTGCAGGATCCCGCGCTGGATTATCTCGTGGAAGGCATCATTGCCCGTCAGGAAGACGAAGCAGCCCTGTTAGCCTGGGGCAGGGCATTGGACCGGGTCCTCACCTGGAACCATTACGTGATTCCCCAATGGCATACTTCCCAGTTTCGTGTGGCCTATAACCACAAACTTCAGAAACCGCCCGTGCGGCCTCGGTATTCCTTAGGTCTGGATTCTTGGTGGATCCGCCCGTCTTCGTAGGCTCCTTCGATGTGGGGAGTTCAGGGGAGCGATCTTGTAAGGGCTGTGGTAGTTTGCTATACTAGGGCTGCATTAGGGGAAAAGGGTAAGATCGCGGGGGTACTGGCGGCAGGTACCAGAGCATCATAAAAGGAGTATGTTTCATGGAAGATCGGAAAGTAATTTTAGCGGTTGATGATATGTCACTAAACTTAAGAACCATCCAAGTGATTTTGGAAAAACAGTTTAATGTCCGTTTAGCCAAGTCCGGGGAGATCGCCTTGTCCATCTTGCGAACCAGCACGGTGGATCTAATTCTCTTGGATATCGAGATGCCCGGTATGTCGGGGTTTGAGTTCCTGGACGTCCTTAAAAAACTGGATCGGGCGAAAGACGTGCCGGTTATTTTCGTAACCTCCCACGCCTCCACCGAATTGATCGCCCGGGCGACTAAGGCGGGGGCGAAAGATTATGTGATGAAGCCCTTTGAGCCTGCGGTACTACAGAAAAAAGTATACACCGCCTTGAATATGGAGGATATTTACATCACTAAAGATGGTAAGGCCATCAACCTGCTTCCGCGATAAGGCGGCCCAGAGGCGTGAAGGACGCGCCAGGGGCTGGTACGGTTTCGTAAGGCGTAATGAGCGAGGAGGATCCTATGGGGGAACGAAAGGCTATTTTGGCTATTGACGATATGTCCATGAACCTACGGACTATCAAGGTATTATTGGAGAAACAGTTTGATGTCCGTTTGGCCAAGTCCGGCCAGATGGCCCTCAGTATCGTGGACTGTGAGCGGGTTGCCCTGATTTTGCTGGATATTGAAATGCCCGGCATGACGGGCTTTGAATTCATTGAAGCGCTGAAGGGTCGTCCCAACGCGGAAAACGTCCCGATTATCTTTATATCTTCCCACGCAAGCCCGGAACTGATTAAGCACGCGTCCAAGTACGGCAACGTAAAAGATTATATCATAAAACCCATCACTCCGGAGGTGCTGGAAAAAAAAGTGTTGGCCGCCTTGAACATGGGCCATGATACGCGCTGACATCCTAGAGTCCCCATTTTCGCAGCAACGCGGAGAGGGTCCCGTCCTCGTACATGGCCAGTAACAAGCCGTCGATATAGGCGGTGAGTTGGTCCTGTTCCCGTTGCAGGGCGATACCATAATATTGAGGATCGAAGCCGTCGCTCAAGATGAGGGTCTCCTCTTGCTGGTAGCCTAAGAGGATCGATTTATCCACCGAGAAGGCGTCGATCTCCCGGTCAAGCAGGGCTGCTATGGCCGGGGGATTACTGGGAAAATCCCAAAACCGCACCTGAAGACCCAGTTTTTCCGCTTCCCCGGCAACCGCCGCCGCCGTGGTGGTCCCCCGGATAACGCCGATGATCTTTTGCTCCATATCTGCCAAGCCACGTATCCCCGCATCCTTTCGCACCAAAAAGCCCACTTCATCGGTATAATAGGGCCGGGTAAGGTTATAGTGTTGCTTTCGTTCCTCGGTGATGCTATAGGCTGCGATGACCACATCGACCTCCCCGTTGTCCAACAGGGGCCCGCGTAGGGGCGTGGTAACGATAGTAAAGGCTACGGCGTTCGGGTTTCCGCACAAGGCTTCTGCAATATGCCGGGCGAGATCGATCTCAAAGCCCTCCAGTTCGCCGGTTTCAGGATTCATGTAACTGAACCGTGGTACATCCGATTGGGTACCTACCTGCAATACCCCTCGTTTCCGTATGGCCTGCACCTGGGCGGAACGCTCCGGGCTTGCATGACAGGCGCTAAAAAGAAGGGCGAAGAGGCTCAAGGGTATCAAAAGCAATCTAAGAATTTTCATATTTTATACCATACCACGTTTTTATATCCCCATACTAGTTATCCTATCCGTCACGGCATTGCTTCGTTCCCCTCGCTATGATAAAACCCCGCTGCAAGGGTGGCATATTTTTTTGAACGCGAAATCGCTGAAATATGCGTACACCCCATTGACATACGGATCTCGCATCGCTATCCTACTAGACATATCGGATAAATAGATTGAATATGTATATACTAGATATGGTAGGGGGTACGCCCCTCTTGGAACTAGCAAAAATCACCCTGAAGCCCGGTGGAAGCCGGCCCGATGGGCTCAGACTCTACGGCAAGGCGGAATTCGCTAACCCCTCAGGTTCGGTTAAAGACCGGGCGGCCAAGGCCATGATCTTCAAGGCCATCGAGGAAGGGGTCCTCACGGCGGGGAAGACCATCATCGACGCCACCAGTGGAAACACCGGGATAGCCTACGCCATGGTAGGAGCGGCCTTAGGATTCCCCGTTACCTTGTTCCTGCCTGCCAATGCTTCGGCGGAACGCAAGGGGATTATCCGCCACTACGGCGCGCGGATCGTGGAGACAAGCCCCTTGGAAGGTTCCGACGGCGCGTATTTTGCCGCCCGTAAGGAAGTGGAAGCCCATCCTGAGCGTTACTTTTATCCCGACCAATATAATAATGAGGCCAACTGGCTCGCACATTATAGAGGTACGGGCTGGGAAATCTGGGAACAGACCCAGGGGACGGTGAGCCACTTCATCTGTGGCATGGGGACCTCTGGTACGTTTATGGGGACCTCCCGGCGGCTCAAAGAACTGAACCCTAAGGTTTCCGCCTTGGCGGTGCAGCCTGATTCCCCCTTTCACGGCATTGAGGGGACTAAGCACATGGCTAGTACCCTGAAGCCCGGTTTTTACGACGAGAACCAAGCCGACCGTGTTATTGCGGTAAATACCGAAGCGGCCTATACCATGGCCCGACGCCTCGCCCGGGAGGAGGGGATTTATACCGGTGTTAGTTCCGCAGCCAATGTGCTGGCCGCGCTCATAGCGGCGGAAACTCTGCCGGTCGCTTCCGTGGTGGTTACGGTGTTGTGCGATACCGGGACCCGGTATGTATCGGACCCCTTTTGGGACGAAGGAGGCGGATATGCTTGAAATGCCCGAAGCCTTGAGGCGGGCTATCAGGGAAGAGGGGGAAAAGGCTTATCCCCATGAATGCTGTGGCTTTGTCCTGGGAAGCTACACGGAAGACGGGACGCGGACGATGGAAACCCTTATCCCCATAGTAAACGCCTGGGCAGCGGAGGAACAGTACCACCGTTTCAGCATAACCGCTGAAGATGTCATGGGGGCGGAGAAACAATCCCGGGCCCTGAACCGGGACATTATTGGGATTTACCATTCCCATCCGGATCATCCGGCCCGACCCTCGGAGTACGACCGGGAACAAGCCCTGCCTTTTTACTCCTACCTCATCGTTTCGGTGCAGGGAGGTAAGGCGGCGGACCTAACCTGCTGGGAACTTGCGGCGGACCGAAGCGCTTTTATTGAGGAGGAACTTATATGGCGGTAACGATTCAGATACCTACGGCCTTGCGGAATTTTACGAACCGGCAGGGAGAGGTTGCGGTGGAGGGGGCGACGGTCGGCGCGGCCCTCTCGGCGCTGGCCCAGGCCTATCCGGACCTGAAACAACACATCTATCAAGAAGAGGGAACGGAGTTGCGTTCGTTCATCAATGTGTTTGTGGGGGATTCGAATATCAAGAAGCTCAAGGGTCTTGAGACCCCCCTGGCCCAAGGGGAAACGGTCATGCTGGTCCCGGCAATCGCAGGAGGCTGCGGGTGATGGAACCGGGGAAACAGGATCGGGAACTGCCGAAACTGACCAACGATGAAATCAGCCGCTACAGCCGACACCTCTTGTTACCGGAAATCGGGGTGCAGGGGCAGCGGCGGCTCAAGGCGGCCCGGGTGCTGGTGGTGGGAACCGGGGGCTTGGGCGCACCCTTGCTCATGTACCTAGCCGCCGCCGGCGTGGGCACCCTGGGAATTGTAGACTTTGATGTGGTGGAAGCATCCAATCTGCAACGACAGGTGATCCACGGGACCCGGGACGTAGGGCGGCCTAAGGTGGCCTCCGCCCAAGACCGTATCAAGAGCATCAATCCCTATTGCCGGGTGAACCTTTATAATACCATGCTCACAAGTGAAAACGCTCTGGAGATTCTGAAGGACTATGACGTAGTGGCCGACGGTACGGACAATTACCAGACCCGGTACCTGGTGAACGACGCCTGCGTCCTTTTGGGACTCCCCAATGTGTACGGCTCCATTTTCCAGTTTGAGGGCCAGGCTTCGGTGTTTTACGCGAAACAGGGGCCCTGT
>JAITJK010000095.1 GCA_031278935.1 Spirochaetaceae bacterium
TTGATGCTGGTGCAGCAGGGAACACCGGAGCTGCTGTTCCTGGACGCGGAAACCGGAAAGCCCCTTAAGGCCCCAGAGCGGACCGGCGTTTTAAGTTTCGTGGCCACCGGGAAGTCCGAACGGACCATGATTGGCTATGCCCCTTCGGGACTACTCTCGTATTGGGATTTGGAGTCAGGCAAGGAGATTCGCCGGTTTATCGTACCGGATCGCATTGGGTCGCCGGTCTTATTCGGGAACAACCGTTTTCTGGTAGGCATAGATCCCAGGGGCCTCGTGGTGTTAGATGCGGTTTCCGGGAACATCATCGCCCGGGACCGGAGGATTTCCCAAGGGAAGGTACTGAATCTTCCGGGAGAAGCGCCGGAATTGCTGTGTATCACTCCTGATGCCGATGCATCCCGGGTGTACCATGTTGCCATAAGTGTCCAGGGGAAACTGGAGCTAAAAACTCAATGGCCTGTACCGCTACCCTGGCAAGACCTTATGAGCGCGACCCTCACTTCCGATGCAGTGATTCTGGGTACTCTCGACGGAAGCGTATGGATCGGCAAGAAGGACGAAAAGGGCGGTTTTATGCAAGAGCGTCGGCAAGAACCGGTCATCGACATTGCGGCCACAGCCTCGTTTTTGGCCTTTCTCACTAAAGAGGAGACCTTAGGTTTCATACCCTTGGATTATACCCAACTCCTGGATAAAATGGTGATTCCCTTATCCGCCGCGCCGTATACCCGGCTTGCCTCGGACCCTGATGCCGGAGAGACGGATACGGAAGGCCTTTTGCTCTGGCATGAAGAGACCGCCGCTTCTCTCCCTCGCTTCATGACCCTTGGGGAGGCATCTTCGGGGGAAAGTCTGGTGTTGGACCAGCTGTCCCGACGCTTTCCTCTGCGCTCTGTGGCGCTGCGGGGAGAAGCGGCGCTCTTTCTCGATGCTTCCGGGAATATTACGATGCTCTCGGCCCGTACTGGAGAGCGGCTCTTTTCTTTTGCCTCCGTGGCCGCCCTAGACGCCGCCTTGCTTAAGGACGGGAATATCCTCATCGGGCAAAGCGTGATTGCTGGGAACACCCCTTTTCTTATGGTAAACAGCCGTACTGGCGAAACCTTACCCCTTACACTTTCTGCGTCCGTCGGAGCCCGGGTGTATTGTGGCGCCAGCGGCGTCCCTTATGGGGTAACAGTGGATCCTCAGGAGGGTCGCCTGAACACTACTATCATACAGCTATCCTTGGCCAATCCATCCCGTTCAAGCCCCGTAGCGGTATATCCCGGGGAGGATACCGGTTTCGGTATGGCCGAAGTTCAAGGAAGTCTCGTGGCGGCCTTGGGCGGAGAAACGGCCGTCCGCTATGGTTCAAAGCGCAAAGATGCCCTTGAACGGACGGAGGGCTTTCCCCTGCGGCTTATTGATGGCGGCTCCTATTGTCTTGTCTTAGATACGGAAGGTACGATTGCCTGGTACGATCCCGCATCAGGAACGCTGTTAGCCTGTTTCCATGTGTATGAATACGAATGGATCCTCGAAAAACCAGGATACCCCTTGATTCGCGGAGGATTTAAAGCCGCCCCTCAGGGGGAACAAGCCGAAAGTTGAACACTTTTAAAATGGATTGTCCTTTGGGAGGGGGTAGGCAGACCCCGGCCACCCGCCATTGCACGGAGCGTAGCGACGAAGCAATCTAAAGGAGTATCCCCTTTACTGGATTGCTTCGCTGTACTCACAGGGCTCTACGGCAGGTGGGCTGAACGACAGAAATCCGAAGCGCGGGGTACCCCATTCCTAACTACCACGGCCCTACAGGGACTTTAAAGCCGCTGACGGGTTAATTGCCGATGACCTTTTGTATGTCCTTCTTGATGGCCTCAAGTTTGTGCGCGGCCTCCGCCTTGGCGGCGGCGATACCCTCCTTGCCCACTTCCGTACAGCAGCTGGCGTAAAATTTGATCTTCGGCTCTGTGCCGCTGGGCCGGGCGCTTACCACGGTTCCGTCCTTAAGGTAGAACTGTAACACATCGCTTTTGGGAAGCTCCACCGATTCCTTCCGTCCCGGTTCCGCAGGATACTTCCACACCGAGTCCCGAATGTCCCGGACTTTCTCCACCGCGATACCGCCCAACACCGAAGGAGCTTGCCTGCGGTAGGAATCCATAATACCCTGCATGATCGCCGGACCTTCGGAACCCTCGAAGTATTTGGATATCCCCATCTCTTGCCAATACCCGTGAGCCTGATAGAGTTCGTCCAAGCGGTCCAGAAGGCTCTTACCCCGGCTCTGCCAGTATAGGGTCATCTCCGCAGTCATAGCCGCTGCAGAAACCCCGTCCTTATCCCGCACTTCGGGTTCCACCAAATACCCATAGCTCTCTTCGGTCCCGAAAAGCACCGTAGGGGCCCCTACAGCCTCACTCTTGCGCCACACATCGGCGATCCATTTAAAGCCCGTAAGACACTCGATACATACCGCCCCATAGGCAGCGGCCACCCGCTGCTGCATCCCGGTCGTAACGATGGAATTGACTATTGCCGGCTGGGCAGGCATCTTCCCGGTTTCTTGCAGGGAAAGCAAGATATAGTCCGCCAAAAGCGTCCCTAGTTGATTCCCCGTAACCAAGGTAAAGGAACCTTCCCGGTTGGGTACCGCAATCCCCAAGCGGTCCGCGTCCGGATCCGTGGCCATGACCACATCGGCGCCTACCTGTTTCCCTAGCTTCAGGGCCAGTTCCAGGGCCGGCGCTTCTTCGGGATTGGGAAAAGCGACGGTGGGGAAATCGCCGTTTCCCTCCCGCTGTTCTGGTACGGTAATGACTTTGAGGCCCAAACTTCCCAAAACCGCTTCCACGTGCATGGCTCCCGTACCATGCAGGGGGGTGTAGACGATCTTGACGTCTGCAGCCTTTTGCTTGATGAGATCGGGCCGGAGGAGACGGCTTCGGACCATACTTTGATAGGGCTCATCGATTTCTTCGTCGATTATCTGTAACAGCCCCTGAGCCAGGGCCGCCGCCTTATCCAGTTCCTGAATCGCCGTAACCCGGTTTACCTCTTCAATGATCCCCGTATCGTGGGGGGCTATGACCTGGGAACCGTCGTTCCAATAAGCCTTGTACCCGTTATATTGGGCGGGATTATGACTGGCCGTAACCACAATCCCCGTATCGCAGCCGAGCCGCCGGATGGCGAAAGATAGCTCTGGGGTGGGGCGCAGGGAAGAAAAGAGGTAGGCCTTGATATGGTTCCCCGCGAAAATCAGGGCCGCCGCCTCGGCAAACTCCGCCGAATAATGCCGGCTGTCAAAGGCGATAGCCGCGGAAAGCTTCCCCGCCCCGTCTTTTTCG
>JAITJK010000015.1 GCA_031278935.1 Spirochaetaceae bacterium
AGCGGGGCTGGACCAGCCACAAGGACTTCATCGGCTATTATAATCCCCTCACCAAGATGATGGAAAAAAGCAATAACCGGGTCTTCGATGCTTTGGAACGCTTGCATTATGAATATGAAGCGGGCGCGGACGCCCCTTTCTTTATCCTCCTGGATGAAGCGAACTTAAGCCCTCTTGAACATTACTGGGCGGCCTTTCTGCGGCTCTGCGACGAGGATTCCGCCCACAGCCGCTCTTTAAGCCTGGGAGGAAAGCACCACTGGAGCATACCCCGGCACCTACGTTTCCTGGCTACGGTGAATTTTGATCATACCACCGAAGACCTGTCCCCCCGGTTTCTGGATCGCAGTTGGATCATCACCTTGGATCCCAACAGCATGGGCGGCGAAACCACCCACCTGGAAACGGAGAACCAGGAAACCATCGTTCCTTTTTCGGCCTTGAGCGCGGCCTTTCTGCCTCGGGGTGAAGCGGCCATGGGGGATGAGGGGATAAGCAGCAAATGGACCAAGATTCAGAGCATTTTCCGGCTCCATAAACTGCCCGTCATGCCCCGGAACCTAAAAATGGTCCAGGCCTACTGCGCCACGGCCTGTAAGTATATGGACACCCGAACCTCGGAAAACCGGTTTGCTCCCTTGGATTATGCGGTGTCCCAGAAGATTCTGCCCATCATCAACGGCACGGGGGAGCGGTATCATAATCTTTTGAAAGCCCTGAAAGAAGAATGCAAGAACATGCCTTTGTGCCACCAGCATATTACCCGGATCCTCAAAGCAGCGGACGAGAATATGGGATTTTATCAGTTTTTTGCCAAGTAGGGAGGCTTTTCATGGAATGCCGGCTTCGCCTACGGCTGCAAGCGCCGCAACGGGAATCGAGAGAACGGGCCTTAGGAAGGCAGAGCGCCATGGCGCGTACAGATCCTGGGCGTATTGACCCCTCCTCCGGAGACCTAGCCCTATATCCGCTGTCCTCTGCGGTTTCCCGGGAGATAAGCGATACGGTGAGCCTGGTGGCGGAAGGGCTGTATACCTGCAGCGTCCTTTTCACCCAAGTAGACCGCCCCATCAAAGGGATGGAACTGTTTCTGAACGAAGAATCCATCGGGTACGGCGGACCCGTGGCCTATCGCGCGTCCGGGGAGCTTGGGGGGGAGATATTTTTCCGCAAAGAGTCGCTGAAGGATGGCATGGACGGGGAGTGGGAAGAGCGCAAAGAGGGCAGGCCCTTTTTGCTGCACTATGATCTGGTTCAGTTGACCCTTAAAGTCCAAGAGGACCAGCGTGCGGTGGTCTACTCAAGTGATTATGTTTTGTGTTTGAGCAAACACGGGGCTAACGCGGAAAACGTGGAGGATATAATCACCTATCTCGCGGAATTTAACGATGAAACCCTTACCCAGTGGATGTTTTCTCCTCAGAGTGGCCTGGACCCGGAACGCCCTTTGGGGGAAAGCCCAGAATCCGCGCCTCGTAAGACCGCGCATAAATCCCTCAGCGCGTATATACAACTTTTGCGGGGCATTCATTCTTGTTATAAAGAAAACTACCCGGCTTTTAAGAATGGGGCGAAACACCGGATTGTGAAACACGATTCCCTGCAATCCTACCATCGGGTGAAGAGCATCAGCCGCCGGAACCTGCAATGGCTGTACCAGAATCCGGGGGAACTGGTGGCCACGGAGGTTCCCACGGCTATTCAGATTCAGGGCCGCCATTATCTGCCTTACCGGATGCACGTTGAAAAGACCACCAAGAGTTTTGACATTTATGAGAACCGGGTAGTGGCGGGGTTTCTGCTTTTGGTGTGCAACAACGTGAAAGTAGTTGAAGAAAAAGTACGCCGCACCCTGGCGGAGGAATACCAGGTACTGCATAAGCTGCAATGGTTGGAACGGGAGGGTTTTCACGCGCCGATTATCGGGATTAAGCAGGTCCAGGCCGAAGGGAACCAGGCTTTGTACAACACCTTGAAGGAACTGCTTTTGAACTTAGCCGGGCAATACGCCAAGTACCGGGATATACTGCCCTGCCCGGACACGCCGCTTTGGGGGATTCCGAAAAAGACCAAGGTATTTCAGGAAGTGCGGCCCTATCGGCAAGTTTTTGAACAGATTCTCGCGTGGTATCATTTTGGGGAATTTACGCCGGTGAAAGAAACCCTGATAGGCAAGGCCAAGACTTTGGACAAATTGTTTGAGTATTACTGTTTATGCCGTTTCTTGGCGCTGCTGAAAGACGCGGGGTTTACGGGGACCGGGGAAGTTTCGCGGTTCTTTTGCTACCACGCCCAGGAACAGCAGAACCGGGACCTGGCCAACACCTATTTACTGCGGCGGAAGGAACTGCTGCTTACCTTATACTATCAGCCGGTGATCAGTGCGGACCGGTTTGAGAACGACATAGGCTTGTACCGGACTACCAGCGCCGACGGTTTTTATACTCCAGATTTTATGCTGAAGATCCAGAATCCTGGGGATCCCCCGTGGTATTTAATTTTCGACGCCAAGTATTCTTCCCGCTGGAACATCAAGCAGTATTATATGGATCGGGAAATTATCAAATACGGGTGTCAGCTTTCCGACCGGGAGGGCGGCCAGTCTATCAAGATGGTATGGCTGCTCCAGGGCCGAATAGACGACACCGCGCCGGTGGAGGGCTACCACAATTCCCCCTTAGCCCAGCAGTATAAGCCGGCCATATCCTACGGGATTATCAAGCTGAATACCAAGACCGACACCTTGGATCATTTATGGCAAGAGCTGTCCCGGTTTCTGCCGAGGGAGCTCAGTTAAAAGCCCTAGATTGTGGACGGAAAAAAGGGCCGCGAATTACGCGTTTGTACCGCCGCAGCAAGGAGCTGGGGCAAGAAAACGGGGGTCAGACCCCTAAAGGCCTGACCCCCCATTCCGCACACCCCACCGCTATTAGTAGGTGGGAATCGCTACAACGTCAAAGGGCTCTT
>JAITJK010000086.1 GCA_031278935.1 Spirochaetaceae bacterium
ACGTGTGCTCTTCCGATCTGGCTGAAGAGCTGGTCCTAGAGGAGCCCTCGATGGAAGAAGCGGAAGAACCGCTCATGAATCTCGCACCATTCTCTATGGAAGAACCCTTGCCTGTATCGGTTTTTAAGGGGGAAATATGGGGTTACCTTATCAGTGGGAGAGAACAGGCCCTTAAAAAAGAGTTGCCCCTCACGGACCTGGGGTATTTTGGGGCGGAAGTGGACAACTACGGCCAGTTGGTGAACGTCCCGAATCTCCGAAATGTGCCGCAGTTCTCAGGCCGGATACATCTGGTAGTGGGTTGTGGGAGCCGGGCCTTATCCCATTTCGTGCTTATGGAGGGAAGCGGGGCGCGGAAGCAGCTCATCGCGGACCTGCTGGAAAAGGCGAAGCCCTTTGACGGCCTGCAAATTGATTTTGAGTTGGTTCCTTCCCGTGACCGAAGTACCTTTCATTCCTTTCTAGGGGAATTGCGTAAGGGCCTGGGGACGAAGCGCTTCACCGTTGCTCTCCCTGCCCGGCTGAAGACCCTACCGCACGACGTCTATGATTATGCGGCCATTACACCCTTGGTGGACCGGATTTTGGTGATGGCCTATGACGAACATTGGGCCACTAGCGAACCCGGACCCATTGCCTCGATGAGTTGGTGTACCTCTGTGGCGGAGTATGCCCTTAAAACTATTGGCCCGGAAAAGCTTATCATGGGGCTTCCTTTTTATGGCCGGACCTGGGGAAGCGTCAATCTGTTTCGGGCTTTTCACTTTTCCGGTATTGAGCAGATTAAACGAGAGCAGCAGATTACCGAGGTCCGCCGGGAACAGGGGATTCCGACCTTTACCTACGAAGCGCCGGTTACGGTTACGGTCTATTACGAAGACGATTATTCCCTTTCTGCCAGGATGGAACTGTATCGTACTCTGGGGGTAGAGTCCATCGGCTTCTGGGCCCTGGGCCAGGAGAGCCCGACGGTATGGAGATTGTTGCCACCACCTATCGTGGAGGCGTATAAGGGGTCGCGTCATAAGGAATAGCGAAACCCGCACCTGTAGTGGGTGTATGGAGGGCTGCTCGTCTAGATGGCTTTGTCGCTCCTTGTCATGACACAGATTGCGTCAAGGACCGGAAAGACAAACGTCTCCGGATACACGATTTTTCTTCATCAAAGTCACGGCAAAATCTGGTTCCCACCTACCGGACTGAGGTCTGACCCCCTGGAAGGCCCAAAGCACCAGGGATAGGTGACGCGGGGCGCTTTATTTCCTAACGACGCGACAAGGCAGGGGCTACGCCCGGCAGATGGCTAGAGCGCGAAAGCCCTTGCGTTTGCAGTCGCCCAGACGAGTAAAGCCCAGGGGCTTCTTGCGATCAAACCGTTCTGCTTCAGAGGCCGGAAGCGCTATAATGGCCAAGCCCCTGGGGGAAAGTAGTTCCCCAAGCCCTTCCCAGAGAGGAATCAGCCGTTTAGTTTGAGGCACGAACTGGGGAAAGCCCACCAGAAGATCAAACCCGTAGCCTTCAGGCCGCAAGGCTTCCTTCAGTCGTTTATGGTCTATGGCTAGGTCAAGACCAGGTATGGCCAGAACCCGCTCCCCGGACAGAGCATACCGAGAGGCTTCCAGAGCAAGGATATTCCTGCCGAATAAGACCCAACAGCGGTCCGAAGACGCCTCGCCCAGGACCCGGTTTTGCGCCAAATACGCCAGAAGCCACCGGGGGAAATGGCCCTGCCCAGGTTCATAGATGAGGATGGAGCCTAGGGGAGTACGCTGAAAAAGGTCGGAAGGCAAGCGGCGTACCAGTTTGGCCGCCACCTGAACCGCTTGGCTGGGGGTGTTAAAGTCTGCGGCTCCCTGGATAGTGTCCAGGGAATAGGCTAGGTCCTCAAGAATATACTCCCCCTGGCGGCGATGGTACATAGGATAATCCCGAAGCAAATACCCTCCTCCTACCACCGGCTTCACTGGTGGAGACGGAGTCGCCGAGGGCCCGTACATGAAAACCCGATGCCTCTTTCCCAGTTCATCGTACTGCAAAGACAGGTTTGCCTGAGTAATCTGGCGATAAAAGAAATCCCCCAGGGGAGCAACCACCACCACGAGGACGGATCCCTTCGGATTGAGCAGGGCCGCAGACCGGACAATAAAATCCCGCAACACTGGTTCACCTGCCTTGGCGGGGATGTTAGAAAGGATGAGGTCCCACCGGGCATGGGGAGGACCGGCTAGGAGGGGTTCTGTATGGCTGGAGAGCAAACCTTCGGGGATATGGTTTTGCCGGGCGTTGTACCGGGTGATGACGGTCGCCAGTTCGTCTCGATCCTGGCAGTGGACGTGGCGCTCTAGGTCCAGGTTCGCGTCGGGGGTCCATAGAGCCCCAGCCACACAGACCCCGATTACCCCAACCCCGCAGCCTGCATCCAGTACGGTTTTAGGCAAGGGAAGCCCTTGCCCAGTCTGGGCGTCCCATTGTCGGGACAAGACTTTCAGCAGGAACTCTGTCCCCCTATCAATAGCCGCAGCGCTGAAGAGTCCCTGGGAGAGGGCAAAGGAGAAACCCTTACCCCGGAACTTAAAGTCCACGCTCTTGGTGATATAGGCTTGTGCTCCCTCCATGTGGTCTGGGCGCAACCTAATCGTTTACCCGTTCCACATATTCTTTAGTTTCAGTATTCACCAGGATCTTATCATGCTCTTTGATGAACAGGGGCACCCGGACGGTAAGCCCGGTTTCGGTAACAATGGGTTTGGTCGCCCCGGAGACCGTATCGCCTTTCACGTAGTTCTCGCTTTGGGTTACGATGAAGACCACTTTATAGGGAATCTTAATGTCAATCACCTTGTCTTCCCAGATGGTCAATTCATAGACTTCGTTTTCTTTCAGGTAGTATTTTTTGTCTTCCAGGTCCGCTATGGGTACTTCATACTGATCATAGGTTTCATTATCCATGAAGTGATAATATTCCAGGTCCGCGTATTGAAACTGACAGCTCGGGTTGCTCACCTGGGCATCTTCGACCTCCATCTGAGTAGGGATGGTCAAACTCAGGACCCCACCGTCCTTGATACTCTTCATCTTGACCCTGGCAAAGGCGCCTCCTTTCCCAGGATTGACGAATTCCCGCTCTACTACGATATAGGGCTGTCCTTTTTGCAGCAAACAGGTTCCCTTGGAGATATCTCCCCCTCGAATCATATATTCCTCGCTTAACTAATGGATACTTGAGTATACCCGGCACCCACGGTGAGCGTATACCACCCGCGGTGGAGGCGTATTCGGGACAGCGAGGCAGGTGATAAGGGGCACCCTCGGTTCTTGTTCTGGCACTCAGGGCTACCTTAAAGCCCTTGATAAGCCGGTGGACTGCGGGAGTGGGGCCGCTCCTTGCTTCTCGCACCGCCCTTCAGCCCCACACACCTCCAAGGCAGATAGCGGCAAGTGGTCAAGACAGACCTTTACCCGGAGAGTTTTCTGCTTGAGACGAATAGGGGAGGCGGTACGGGACTTTGGGGGAATGAGCAACGTTTATCCAGGGGAAGGAATGAAGGGAGGCGAAAATGGGGGTAAAAAAAAGGGGTGGGGAGACGATTTCTTGTAATAGGGTCTGACCCTTGTCTTCACTACACCCACCTCCTCCACCGGAGGTTCCCCAGGGAGTACCCACGACCCATACCGGTCTCCCCAGATATGCCCCACTCTTCCTTCAGCCTGGTTATACCGCTGGGCGAACACTTGTTTGAGCCATTTCATGATAGCTGGAAGTTGCATTCCATCTGCCGGCTTGATATAGAAGGTGAGGTGGTCATCGGCAATACTTAAACGCCGAATCTGGAACACAAACCGCTTTTTCGTCTCCTTAAAGACCCGGGC
>JAITJK010000110.1 GCA_031278935.1 Spirochaetaceae bacterium
CCCCGGGGGCATATCCCCTGGGGCCGGCGGTCAAGCGGGAAGGGGGAAGACCCGCTCTGGACCTTCAGGCTGCTAATGCCAGGTTACTGGTAGACGCTGGGGTACGGAACATCACCTACTGTGAAGATTGTACGTTTACTGATCAGCGGCTGGGTTCATTTCGGCGGGAAGGATCAGCCTATACCCGGATGCTTGCCGTGATGGGGTATTTTTAGCGAGGAAATAGTATGGATGCCATAAAAGATGTATGGAAAGACCGGATAGCCCGGGCTCTGGAACAAGTGCTTGCCAATGCTGGCCTGGAGGGGCGTATTGATGCCGCCCAGGTGATCGCGGAGATCCCCCCCAAACCGGAATTGGGCGACCTGGGCTTCCCTATGTTCAGTTTTGCGAAAATTCTGCGGAAAGGCCCTCCCCAGATCGCACAGATGGTTTGCGCCCAACTGCCGCTGGTCATTACCAGCAGTAATACTGAAGGTAAGGCCGCCGGTACATTCGTTACGGAGGGCCCCTATGTCAACGTACGTCTGGACCGGCCTTCGGTGATCGCCTCCGTCCTGGCTCAGACGATGGACGAAAGCGTTCCGGTGGGTCGTCCGGGGAATCTTACGGGGTTACGGATTATGGTTGAGTTTTCCAGCCCCAACACGAACAAGCCCCTCCACCTGGGCCATCTGCGAAACGACATTCTAGGAGAGAGCATATCCCGAATCCTGGCAGCCTGCGGAGCGGAGGTACGGAAGGTCTGCATCATCAATGACCGGGGTATTCACATCTGTAAGTCCATGCTTGCATATAACGAATATGGCCAGGGGAAGACTCCGGCTTCGGAGCATATCAAAAGCGATCACTTTGTGGGTGACTGGTACGTCAAATACCACCAGATGTCCCAGAGGGACAGCGGGGCCGAGGCAAGAGCCCAGGAGATGCTCCGCAAGTGGGAAGCCGGTGATAAGGGAACTGTAGAACTCTGGCAGAAAATGAAGGACTGGACCGTGGAGGGTATGAAGGAAACCTATGAACGTACCGGGATTTCCTTTGATCAGTATTACTACGAAAGCCAAACCTACCTTTTGGGAAAAGACGAAGTCCTCAAGGGGTTGGAGCAGGGTATATTTTACCGGGAACCGGATGGCGCGGTGGCGGTGGATCTGACTGCGGAGAAGCTGGATAAAAAAATCCTCCTTCGCAAGGACGGAACGTCAATTTATATTACCCAGGATTTCGGCACCGCCATCTTCCGGCACAACGACTGGCCCTTTGACCGGCTGGTCTATGTGGTGGGTTCCGAACAGCAGTATCACTTTCAGGTTCTGTTTGCGATTCTGAAGAGGCTTGGTTACCAATGGGCTGATAACCTCTATCACCTTTCTTACGGCATGGTAAACCTTCCGGAAGGGAAAATGAAGAGCCGTGAAGGCACCGTGGTGGATGCCGACGACCTTATCGACAGTCTGCGGGATTTGGCCCTGGAAGAAATCCGCAGCAAGGACCGCGAAGAGGCGGTTGGCGATTCCGCGGAGGTGGCGGAAAAGATCGCCCTGGGAGCCCTCCATTACTATCTTTTACAGGTGACCCCTGCCAAGGACATGCTCTTTGACCCCAAGGAATCCCTGTCTTTCAACGGCAACACCGGTCCCTATCTCCAATATATGGGCGCCCGTATTTCTTCCATGCTTCGCAAGGATTCCATGCTTCGCAGGGATAACAGTAACACTGCGGGTGTTATCAAACCGGAACTTCTTGCGGGCGATGCCGAGTGGGAACTTATTAAGACTATCTCCGCCTATCCCCATGCAGTTATGGACGCTGCGGATCGGATGGATCCCTCCGTTCTGGCGGTGTATCTTTACGAATTATCCAAGGGATTTAGCCGCTTTTATCACGATTGCCCCATCCTCAACGCCAAGGACCCTCACCTAGCCGCCAGCCGCCTGGCCCTCTCCAAGGCCGTTCTTCGGGTCCTGCGGGATGCGATGAGCCTTACCGGGATACCCTTCTTGGAGACCATGTAAGCCGGTTTTACCCCAACACTCAATAGGATCGGTCCGGGAGGAAACCCAGGGCCTTCAGCGCCCCGTCATAAGCTCTCCCGCCGGCTCCAGCCTGCGTATGGTTGGCAGAAGTCGTCCCCAGGATAATGCAAGTTCCTCCCGTTCCAGGAGGGGGTGAAAGATGGGCAACATGATTACAGCATACTATATTCTTCCGTATTGATACATCAACAAGGATTATAGGGTAAGAAAACCGCAAAATACGGGGCAGTTTGCCAGGACTTGTGAAAAAACCAACAGGGTTCATTGGCGCTTTCGGAAAAGAAAACTTGCAGCCCGGGAACCCACGGGTTTATACTTAAGCCATGCGTGAACTTTTATGGGTTGCCGCGGGCACGGGGTTTATCTTTTTAATGACCTGCCTGGGATCGGCCATGGTTTTTCTTTTTCATAACCAAAGCAGCAGGATGCTGCAGACTCTGTTCCTAGGATTCGCCGCGGGTATCATGGTTGCCGCTGCGGTGTTTGGCCTCCTGGTCCCGGCTATTACCGAAGCAGAGGCGGGGGGCGGCGTAGGGTGGATTCCTGCCGCCGGGGGCTTTGTTCTCGGGATCCTTTTCCTGTTCCTCCTGGACCGGTTGATCCCTCACCTGCACCCCGAAACCAACACCATGGAAGGCCCCTCCTCTTCCCTGAAACGGACCACCCTGCTTGTTTCCGCAGTAACCCTGCACAATATCCCCGAAGGGATGGCGGTGGGTCTGTCCTTTGCCTTGGCGGCCCAACACAGCGAAGCCCCTTCAATGTATATTTCCGCCATTGCCCTGGCCCTGGGAATTGGTATACAAAACTTTCCCGAAGGAGCGGCAGTGGCCCTTCCCTTAAAGCAGGAGGGGATGGGCAGTGCCAAAGCATTCCTGATGGGCTGCCTTTCAGGAGCGGTGGAGCCCATATTCGGCCTCCTTACGGTGCTCGTGGCATCCTTCATCGCCCCCTATATGCCCTGGCTTTTATCCTTTGCCGCAGGGGCCATGTTTTATGTAGTGGTGGAAGAACTTATCCCCGAAGCCCATCTTGGGGACCATTCCAACGCCGGTACCATGGCCGTGATGGCCGGCTTCCTTCTGATGATGATCCTGGACGTTGCTCTAGGCTGACCGGTGCGGATGGGCGGACGACGGCGTGGTTCAAAGCCCTTCCGGTAACACGGACAGTATCTATCCCTGTAAAAATACACAAATGAGGTTGTTCCAAAATCCGGTTGCTTTTGAA
>JAITJK010000123.1 GCA_031278935.1 Spirochaetaceae bacterium
CTAAGCGGCAGGTCGGCCGTTCGATTCGGCCCTGGATCAGGGGTTTCCGATAATGCCGATAGTCCGGCGCAGCCGCCGGAGGGTGGCCTCAGCCAAGGGCCGGGCTTTGGCGGCTCCCTGGGCGAGGATAGCATCCAGTGCATCCCTATCGGCCATGATGGCGTTAAAGCGCTCCCGCAAAGGCGCCAGTTCTCGGTTCACCACCCGAAACAATTCCTCCTTAGCCTCCCCCCAGCCCATACCTCCATTCCGGTACTGTTTCGCCAGGGCTTCTTGTTCCGCTTCTGAGGCAAAGAGCTTATAGAGCAGGTATATCTGGGAGGTTTCCGGGTCTTTAGGTTCCTCGACGCCCTGGGAATTAGTTACGATCCGCATGATGAGCTTATGCAACTGTTTTTCCGGCCCGAACAGGGGGATGACGTTCCCATAACTCTTGCTCATCTTCCGTCCGTCCAGCCCGGGCACCACCGCCACTTCCTCCTGCACTGCGGCCTGAGGAATCTTGAAGACCGCATCTTTATAGTTGAAATTGAGGCCCTGGGCAATATCCTGGGCCATTTCCACGTGCTGGACCTGATCCTTACCTACGGGCACGACGTCGGGGTTAAAGAGGAGGATATCTGCGGCCATAAGCACCGGGTAGGTAAAGAGCCCCATATTAACCCCTGCGTCCGGGTCTTCCTGGTTTTGGAGGTTTTCCTGTACTGCGGCCTTATACGCGTGGGCCCGGTTCATAAGCCCCTTACTGGTGAAGGCCATGAGGATGGTGGTGAGCTCAAAGGTTTCAGGGACAGCGCTTTGCCGGTAAAAGATGACTTCCTCGGGATTGAGCCCCGCCGCGAGCCATCCTGCGGCCACTTCCCGGACATGAGTGGCCAGGGCCTTAGGGTCTTTGACCGTATTGAGGGCATGGTAATCCGCGATGAAATACCGGGCGTCGTATTCCGTAGCCAGGCGTAGGGCCGGCTTGATAGCCCCGAAGTAGTTACCGATATGGAGGTCTCCGGTAGGTTTAATACCCGTGAGGGCAATTTTTTTTAGTTCTTTCATATACATCCCTTCTTAATGGGGGCCGCATGGATGAGGGATACGGGTTAAAGCCGTTCTATCCTGCAAAGCGTTCTCCCCTATAGTGTGGACTTGCCTCCAAAGCGTCAACCACCCACCGCCCCCAGGGGGTTTAGTCCCGGGATTGGCACTGGTGATTAGCCATTGAAGCGCCCCCACCTCTAGTCTTGGAGGTGGGGGCAGACCCCGGCCTTAGTGCCGCATCCTCCCGCTTCGTATTTACCACCCAGCCTCGCTACACCCACCGCAGGTGCGGATCATACCTTAAACTTGTCCACCCCTTTTATCAGGGAGCCAATGCTCTCCCGATTGGCTGTGCTTAGGGTCTGTACCTGATGGACCGTGGCGTTTATCTGGTTTGCCCTAGAGGAAATCTCGTCCATGCCCGAAGAAATGGAGAAACTAAGTTCTGAGAGTACTTGGTTTTCTTGCAGGATTTCCTCGCTCCCGTCTCGGACCTCTTGGGAAGCGATATGAATGGCGGAGCTTAAGGTCTCAAGTTCTTCCAAGGCATAGGAAACCTCCCGGCTACCCGCTTCCTGCCTCGTCACCGCGTTGTGCATCTCTTCGGTGCTCGCCGCCACGTTTTGAATGTTCTGGTCGATGGTCTCAAACTCCTGGATCACGTCCCCGGCCAGGGAAGCGATGGAATCGATCATACCTTTAGTTTTCTTCAAGACCGTGGCAATGGTTTTGGACTGTACCGCCGAAGATTCCGCCAGTTTCCGGATTTCGTCGGCCACCACCGCAAAACCCCGACCCACTTCCCCGGCGTGGACCGATTCAATAGTGGCGTTCATGGCCAGGAGGTTGGTTTGCCCCGCGATATTCGCCAGCACTGCGGTAATGTCCAAAAGCCCATCGGATTCTTGGGCAATCTCGCTGATACGGATCGACATACTTTGTACCCCCTGCCGACCCTGAGTCAGCGCGGCCTCAAGCTCCGTTACATGGGTCTCGTCTTCCCGGATGATCCGTACCATCTTCACGATACCCGCAATCATGCCTCCGATGGTTTCGGAGGAACGGCGGATGGTTTCCACTTGCCGGTTGATTTGCTGATTCAAAGTGTCCGCATTGTTTGCGGCAGTCCGTAGTATGCTCCCGGTTTGGGCGATATTTTCGGTCTGCTGGGCGCTTTGTTTTTTGATAGATTCGATGGTGGCGGTTATTTCATGCACCGCCGTGGCGGTTTCGACCATGGTGGTGGCCAGTTTCGTCCCTACCCCCGAAAGGGCGCTGGACTCTTTCTTAATATCCCCCACCAGGTCCGCCATCGAAACCTGGGTAAGAGCCAAAAGTCGGGTCATTTCGCCGATTTCATCCCGGTTTTTCGGTTCAATCGCGGCGGTGAGATCCCCCTGGGCAATAGTTTTGAGTACCGAATAGAGCTTGTTAATGTGGACGGTGAGGTTTTTCCCAAAGATAAAGGCAATCACCGCCGCCACCGCCGCCATAACCAGGGTGCTTACCATGATAAAAAGGAGCAGCCACCTAAAATCCTTGGTGAGTTCCCGGATGGTTCCCAGAGAAACCAAGTGCCAGGGGGCAAAGGACAAAGCGATAGAAGCCACATACTGGCTGCCCCGAACCGTAATCGTGGTGCCTTTCAGCAGGTCCTCCCGTTGGATAAGAAACCGGTGGTGTGTGTTTTCAGCTCCATCGAAGAGGGTAAAAATATTTTTTCTCCGTACCCAATCGTAGTTGGGATGCACCAGGATAAGGCCCTCCGCCGAGACGATAAAGGTTTCCCCGTCTTCGGTGATGCCCAGGTTTTTCACGATATTTGTCAGGGTGTCCAGGAACATATCCATGCCCACTACGCCCATGAACCGACCGGACCGGTCCTGGACAGAGCGCACCAGGCTTATGCAAATCCGACCGGTATTGGAATCTTCGTAAGGTTCGGTAATCACGGTCTTTCCCGGATTGGTCAGGCTCTGAATAAACCAGGGTCGTTCCACCTGGTCCCAGGCCGGATTTACATAGGGGTCCCAACCTGTGGCAGTCAGTAAAACCCCGCCGGCAAACCGGGACGCGGCACTTGCGTAAAAGATCTCAAAGGCCGGGGGATAGACGGGCAACAAGGCCGGTAGGAGCCGACGCAGTTCTTCTTCCGGAGAATCAAGCTCAGGAACCAGAACCGATAGATGTTCCGCCATGTCGATAGCCGGCTGCAGGGCGTTTTGCACATTCGCCTCAAGAGAGTGCATGGCCAGCTCCGCCTGGCGCTGGAGATTCCGTCCGCTTACCCCCGCCATATTGACCAGTACAAGGGTAATCCAGACACTCGAAAGTAGTACGATCAACGATAAACACAGCGCCACGATGCGCTTGCCAAGACTTGTGGGCTTCCCACCCTTCTTCACCTTGTTTTCCATTCTTCTCCACTAATGAGGTTTTAACCGAGCCCACGATTTACGGGACTTAAAGGTATTTGCAAAAATATACCCATTTGTCGGGAAAGAAACAAGCAAAATCGAAAATGGCTCTGCCCTTCTAAAGGCACACGCACCTCCCTCACCCCAGGATACGTATCAGAATGTTCTCTTGTATTTCTTCCATAAGTCTTTATGCTTTCGTTTGAAAATCCGACGGAAGTGTTGGGCTACGGATCCAGCGCATAAAAGTTCTTTCCCAAGGCTATCCCTCCATAACCCCCTTGACACGTAGGGCACCTAAGGCTTATACTACCGCCATGTTGGAAGCGATGGTTTGTTGCTGTATATCTGGCGGGCGGGGGCGCCCGCGCCCCGGGG
>JAITJK010000137.1 GCA_031278935.1 Spirochaetaceae bacterium
CCGGCGCCGTCCGCAGCCCCCCGTGAAAAAACATACTGAAATCCCGATACCAGCTCATGTTGCAGTCGTTGCAGGGTGGCCGCTTGAACGCCCGCTCCTCCATGGTCAAGATGTTCCCCAAAACCTGGGGAAGCTGCATACAGGGCCGCACGTCGAAAAACCAGTCCACAAACAACACATGCTCCCCGCCGTAGCAAGGATACCGGGCCAAAGCCGGGTCTTTGAGATAATTAATGATGTTCTGCATGGAAATAACCGAGTTGAGGATCTTATGCTTCCCCGACTGCTTTAAGCGAATCCCCTCACTCAAGCCGTGAATCACCTTGTCCCGGGAAAGACTTATCCCCGCACCTCCCAAAGGATACACCTGGGACTGAGAAAAGGTCGGATAATTTAGGGAAATGCAGGTAAACCCCATGGCCGCCGCCCGCTGGCACACCTCCTCGAGCTTGTGGTAGTTGTCGTTCCAGATAAGTACCGACGCCATAGTTTTAAGACTCGTCTTTTGTACCAGCTCCAGGGCCTTGGCCATGGTTTCCATGATGTTTGGAATCTGCCGGGACTCGGCCATGGTAACGGGATCCCCTGAATCAAAGGAGATGCTCAACAGATCGCATCCTGCGTCCTCGAGGCGGGTGAGCATATCCTCCCGCAGGAGCAACTGCGGCGCGGCGTTCAGCACCGCGTTGTTCATTTTTCGTTGGGTCGCCCGCTCCACCAAGGCAATCACCTCAGGATGCAGCAAAGGTTCCCCGCCGGTGATGGTCAGGTGGGACACCCCAAAGTCTGCCATCCGGTCAATCGCGGTGAGGGCCTTTTCTTTGTCCACGAATACCTTGGGCTGCTGCTTCCAGATTTCGCAAAAGGAACATTTGGCAATACACGCATTGGTAATGGCAAATTCCGCAAACCGCAACTTCCCCCGGATATAATTCTTAAAAATATTTCTGTTTTTCCCCTGCATTACGCTCCCTCACTTCCCCGGACGCGTGCTTATGAGCGGCGCTAGGGCGCTTATCGGCTGAATCCGGGCCGAGAGACTAAGCTCAAATCCCTGTTCTCTTCGGCCTTCCCTATGCTTATAATTGTCCACGAACTGGTACCCCGGCTCCAGGGAAATCAAAAGCCACGGCGAAGGGGCAACGCTACCCCGCAGCGTAACCGTGTAGGTGTAGGTGGGTATCCCCGTGGGAGGCCGCACCACCTGCTGCACCGTAGGAGTAGGCTGATACTCCGTCCCGTCAAAAATATCCGTGCTGGACTTTTCTCCCTGGGCCGCCACCACCAAGGAAAGCCCCAAAGACCACCATCGCCCCGCCTGCGTCTGCCGCCGATAGCTCCCCCAAACCGTCCCAGCAATAGAATCTGGACCAAAAGGCGTCCCGGTCCAGTAGCGAACCGTGATCCGGTCCATCTCCACCATCTCTTTGTAATACGACCAGCCCTTGTCTTCCTTGAGATACATATAGGGATAGGTGTAGACCCCCTCAAGGCCGAAAAGCCAATAGCCTTTCGCCGAAGCCACCGATACCTCGATCCCTCCCTGAAAGGCCAGGGCGTCTGGGGTGAGCAGCTCTTCCCAACGCTCCAGCTCCCCCGGAAGCTGGAGCTGGGTCATGGCAAAAAGCCCGTAGAGGCGCAGGTGCTTCCAGGGCAGGTACTCCACCTTAGCCCCGAAAAAAGCCCCCACCCGAGACCCCTCGTTGTCCAGATCCGGCACGCTATCGGGATGCTGCCCCGCGTTGTACGCGTCATAAGTCTTCCAACCCTCGTAACTGTGGAAGATCATCAGGGGATTGAGATACCGCAACTCCAAGGGAGCGTTCACCATGGCCCCCTCGGTGAAGGAAAAGGAGACCCGCTTATGCGGCCGCATCTGGAGGTAGTGCATATAATGGTACTTATTCACCTCGTACTGCATCACCTCTGCGGCATACCGGATGCCGGGAGCGTAAAAGGAAAGCTGGGCGTAGTTGACTCGCTCTAGGTATTCCGAGAGGATGATGCTCCCAGTCCGGGTCCTGCCGAAGAAATCGTCCCCTATCCCTAGGGCGAAATGCACCCCCGAAGCCGCGCCAAAGGGGATCCCCGCGCTCACATAGGCCCGCCGGGGTATATGCACGTCTCCCTGGGCTATGACATCCCCCCAGGGCAGGTTCGTATGGTTGTTATGTAACGACGCGGCGTATTCGTTTTCTCCAAAATAGGGATCCATGGCTGCGGTAAGAGCGGCGCGGAAAGAAATCCGCACAGGAAGCATAAAAAAAGGCTTGCGGGTATGGTGATCGTAGAGCCAGGGCAGGTCCGGATTGGTTTTGAAGTACAGTTCCGGCTGCACCAGGCCGTCCAGGTCCGCCCGAAGACTGTCGGAGTGTACCGTAATCCCGGAAGAACCCTTGAGGTAATCCAGCAGCCGCTGATACACCACCCGGCCGCCGGGAGAAAGGGCCGCATCATCAATGGCATTAAGCAAGGACCGCGCCTGACCAACGGTGAGGGAGGAATCCATGAAGAACACCACCCCTTGTTCCTGGGAAAGGATCGAAAGGGCCTCATAGGCCCAGTCTTCAGGATACAAAAGCTGTTGTTCCGGCAGAGAATGAAGCACCGCTGCCGTCCATAGCATAAGCATAAACCCTAAGACGGAAGTACCGCCTGAGCGAATTGACCTTTTCTGCTTGACCATATACCATGCCTATATTAATGAAACAGTATCTCCCGGTCAAGGCGGCGTCGGTGTTTACCGGCGATTCCGATTTCAACCTACAGAACCACGCCGCAGCCATCCATCATGGCTCGGCGTACCAACAGCTCCGGTCATGGCGAGGGCGCCCTTTCGCAAGGGTGGGCCTATTATTCCGCAACCATCATGGTCAGGTCGTACGGTCTATGAGGGCCTGGTATAAAGTCCTGGTCCTAGGGCTTTTGCTCCTCGGTTCATCCCTGTACGCCCAAACCCACGCATCCCTTCCGTTGGATCATCCGGTCTATTATCTCTTGGAACAAGCCCAGGCCCGGGGCCTCTGTAGCGCCCTGCCCTGGGTGAAGCCTTATTCCCGCGCTGTGGTTCTGCACGCCCTGGGGGAAATCCTGGATCAGGAGGCCCTACCCTTGGCAGAACGGCGCATCCTCGAACAGGTAAAGGCAGACCTGGAACCCCAGGCCCCGGGCCTCGACCTGCGGCGGGGATCCTACGCTTTCACCCTCCCCGTCAAGGGCGGCCTTCGGTTCTCCGGGAATGTGGGGCTGGGCTTACGCCTGGGCTTCAGTGCCGGCGCCTATCCCGCTTCTGGGGACCCGGCCTTGGCCATGGATTCCTGGGTCTCAGGCTATACCTCTGGGGACGTGGGGGAGCGCCTTTCCTACAACTTCACCTTGTCCGGCGGTCTCTTGCAGAGTCCCCGGTCAGAGTTGGGGACCGGCTACCCCTATTACACGGGCTTTACGGCGGACGAGGTGCATCGTAACGAAGCGTTTCCCGTCTACAGCCTGCCGGAAGCCTACTTTCCCTATACCTACCAGAAAGGCTGGGACGGTTTTCTCTTCAACCCGGGGGAGATCACCGCCGGGGGTATGAAGAACTGGCCCCAGGAGCTTTCCCTAGGAGTGAGTCTGCAATCTGAACTGGCGGGGGAACTCTTGGGATCCAATCTGCGCTACCGTTTTGGCCGGCTCCGCCGGGAGTGGGCAGGGCTTATGCCGGGGAGCAGCCTCGTGTTGAACGCCCAGGCCCGACCTTTTATTGCCCTAGAGGGGACCTTTCAGCCGGTTTCGTGGTTTGCCTTCTCGGCCCTCACGGGGGTTCTGGAATACTACAACGCCCAGGGCATAAGCGAGTCCGCCATGACGAGTCAAAACGCCTTTTCCATCGAGCAGGTAGAACTGGGCTATAAGAACTACCTGCGTTTTTCTGTGGGGAGTACTGCGGTGTGGCTAAAGCGCTTCGA
>JAITJK010000140.1 GCA_031278935.1 Spirochaetaceae bacterium
ATATTTATTCAACATAAAACCCCATCTATTGTCCCTTGTCCCGGAGATGTCGAGGTTGCACTATGGTAACCCTCATCAGTACCGTCTATTTTTCCTGCATTTTCACGTTGGGTTTGTATTTTTTCATCTTAGCTGGGGCCAATATTGCGGAAATACGGCGCTATACCCGGCATCCCGCTCTGAATGATGGGCCTTTGGTGTCCGTGCTTATTCCTGTACGGAACGAAGCGGCCCATATTCAGCGCTGTCTTGATTCTTTACGGCATCAAACCTATCCCCATTATGAAATCCTCGTGCTGGACGATGATTCCCAGGATGATACCGGGGTGATTCTTGAACAGGCGGCCAAGGCGGATCCGCGGATCCGCGTCTTCTCCGGTGCGCCCTTGCCTGCCGACTGGTATGGCAAGCCTTACGCCTTACAACAGCTCGCAGGATACGCCTGCGGAGAGATTCTCATCATGACCGACGCGGATACGGTACACAGCCCTTCGAGTATTGCCTTTACCGTAACGAATATGGCTGAGGCGGATTTTATCTCGGGCTATGTGGGGCAGGAGCTCCGTTCCTTTGGGGAAAAGATCACCGTGCCTCTGATGTTTTTCCTTACGGGCTTTGTCATCCCCCTGTGCTTAAACCGCTATACTAAGTGGTCCGCCTTTTCGGTGGCCATCGGGCAGTTCATCGCCATCCGCAAGGAAGTGTTTAGTCGGATCGGTGGGTTTACCCGGGTCCGCAAACGGACCAGCGAGGATATTTATCTCGCCCGGCTGGTGAAAGCCCGGGGTTTTACCACTCGGTTCCTTGACCTGGGGGACCAGGTGCGCTGTAGGATGTATGTTGGGTACCGTTCGGCCATGAATGGCATTGGTAAAAATATCTTTGATTTCCTGGGAAACCATTCGGCGGTGTTGATCCTGGTGTTTTGGGCGGTGTTTTTCTTTCTCTTCCTCCCCTTTCCCCTGGCCTTGGCCCTTCCCTGGACCCTTCCGACCTATCGCTTCCAGCTCTTGGGGACGAATCTCCTCTATACGCTCACCTGGACTATGCTCTTTGTAGACCGCAGGCTCCCCTGGTATTATGGCCTTTTGTGGCCCTTAATGATGGGAAATCTCCTGGTTACGGCCCTATGGTCCTGGGTTCGCGCGGTTTCAGGTCGGGGCTTCACCTGGAAAGGCCGAATCGTGGGGTGAAGGACGGGGAATAGGGCAGGAGGAACCATAAAAAGGCCGCGAATTATACGAATGAACGTTCATGATTATACCTAAGGCGCGACTATGTTCCTCTTGGTCGAACTCACGGTAAAATTATAGAGAAACTATGAAAAGGAACTTGAGATGAGTAGATTTTTTTGCCGTATTGCGGGCCTATGCCTCCTTATCGGCATGACAATTCCCGTAGCGGGGCAAACCTACGGATCGGCGCCCCTGGATAAACCGGTCTACCGGATTCTGGACCAGGCCGTAGCCCGGGGCTTATGCGCGCCTTTGCCCGGGGCCAAGCCCTACGCCCTAAAGCATATACTATCGGCCATCACGGAAATCCTTGCATCTGACGACGACGCTCCGGGCTTTGCCCGGCTGCGGGAGGATGAGCGGCGGATTCTTGAGGAAACCCAAGCCCTGTATGCGGAGAAACCAGGTCTCGACCTTACCCGAGGAACCTACACCTTGTCTTCTCAGCCTGGGAAGACCCGCTTTTCCGGCCAAGCGGGGATCACGGTACGCTCCGCTCTTTCCGCCGGCTTTTACACTGAAGATGCGAGTATCCCCAAGGGAACCGATACCTGGGTGGGCGTCTTCTTCAACGGAGACTTAGGGTCCCATTTTTCCTACCGCCTGACCATGGCCGGGGGCCTAATCCTCGCTCCGCGCAGGACCTTAGGGGACTATCATACCTATTACGAAGGTTTTGAAGCCCAGGACGCCCCCCCTACGATCTACGACCAAACCATCTCCGCCTACAGCCAGCCCTTGGCCTTCTTTCCCTACACCTATACCCCCCAGTGGGATGGATCGGTCTTCCCTATCTCGGACATTTCCTCCGCCGGCTATACCGGCTGGCCCCAGAGCCTTTCCGTAGGGTCCGCCATGCTGCCTGAGTTGGGGGGATCCCTGCTGGAGGAACGGGTCCGCTACCGGGGAGGCCGGATAAATCGGGAATGGGGGGCCATGGCGACGGGGAGTTCCCTGGTGCTGAATCAACAGGCCGCGCCCTTTCTGGCCCTGGAAGCCACAGTACAGCCCTTTCCGTGGTTGTATTTTTCCACCCTCACCGGGATTCTTGAGTATTACAACAGTCAAGGGCTCATGGTTTCTTCGGCGGTCTCGCAAAACGCCTTTTCCCTTTCCCAGGTGGAATTTAACCTCTCTCCCTATGTACACCTAGACTTTGGAAGCGCCGCTCTTTGGCCAAAGCGTTTTGAGCTGGGCTATCTCTTTCCCCTGACGGAGAATTTTTTCTATCAGAACAACATTGGGGACTTTGACAACCTGGCCCTTTTCGGCAACCTCAAGGGTACCTATCCAGGGCTAGGGAGTCTTTGGGTGTCCCTGTTTCTAGACGAAATCAGCCTAGAGTCGTCTTTTTTTCAGAAAGACCGGGCCATGTATGCCTATCAAGCCGGGACGACGGTGATCATTCCCTGGTTGCCTTGGGCCTCGGTGTCCCTCCGGTATACGAAAATCGAGCCCTATTGTTACACCCACACCCGGGAAACCCTTCCCTGGTACGCCGACATTCCCATGGAAACCGCCTATGCCAACAAAGGTCGCGGTTTAGGGTATTATCTGCCACCCAACTCCGACGAGCTGGTTTTTCGGCTTGAGAGCCTGTGGTCCCGCCAGAGCTCGGTTCATTTCCAATACCAACTGATCCGCCACGGGGCGGACTACGGCAGTAGCGCTGTGGACGGCAGTTCTCTGTGGTCTGAGCTGGACCCCAGCGGCCGGAGTACGAAACCAGTTTTACGGAAGTATTTTTTGCAAGACGGGGCCTATCAGTGGCAGCACGTTCTCAAAGTTGGGGCAGACTATACTTTTGGCCGCTCCCGGTTGCCGGTGCAGCTTTTTGGGGAAGCCGGGGTGGTTTTTTCCTATTTCACCAACATCCCGGGCCCCGCCAATACGGGCCGTCCCTCCGCTTATACCATAATCGACACCCCCGAATACCCCCGTTCCATCGCCCTGATTGCCCGTCTCGGCCTCACCCTTTACCCCTCCCTCCTCTAACCATTTGTCATGGAGGCATAAGCGCGCCGCGAGGTTAGAAATAAGGTCGTCCGTTCCCGTTCCTGCTACTCCTGGGGCGTCCTAAGCTATAGGGTGGGTTTGATCCCAGAGATTAAAGGCAGGTGGCAGCAGGCCCTGCGGTGAGCGTCGCGGGACTTTGCGATAAAGCCTTGAGGCGGGCACGCCCTATTCCCTAATCATCACGGCCCGTCAGGGAATTCGCCTCCACGGCAGGTGTCGGTAGGTGGCGGCAGATGGGTGAGGAAGCGGGTCATCTCTGCATCGGTACCGATGCTTACCCGAAGAAAATCTGTAATCCGAGGTCCTTTGAAGTGCCGAACCAAGATGCCCCGGTCCCGAAGATAGGTAAAAAACTCAAGACCCCCTTGGGAGGGAGAACGGATCATGAGAAAATTCGCCTGGGAGGGAAGCACCTCATAACCCCGGTCCTGAAGGGCTTGGGCAACGCGGCTGCGGGTAGCCACGACCTTTTGGTTCACCGCCTCATAATAGGCCGCGTCTTTGAGAGCCGCCGCAGCCCCGGCCTGGGCCAGGCGATCCACCGGATAGGAGTTGAAGGAATCCCGGACCCGGCACAGGCCCTGGATAAGTCCGGGGTTTCCTATGGCAAAGCCCACCCGCAAGCCGGCCAAGGACGCGGCTTTGGAAAGGGTATGCACCGTAAGCAGGTTCGGATGTTCCCGGGTAAGGGACGCCATTTCCAGGTCTCGCCCAAAGGCCGCGTATGCCTCGTCCACTAGCACCACCCGGCCTTCCTGGGTCTGCTCATAGTACCGCACGAGGGAGGCCAAGGCGGTCCGCGATAAAGCTCGTCCCGTAGGGGCATTGGGGTTCGGGATGACCACGCCCCCTGAAGGCTGCTTATAATCTTCTATAGTAATAGAAAAATCCTCCACCACCGGAACCGGCGTGAAGGGTATGTCCCAAAACTGGGCGTAAACCGGATAAAAGCTGTAGGTGATGTCAGGAAACAGGATAGGCCGGGCCTGGTGGCATGAGGACTCAAAACACGCGGCAAAGGCGAATGCCAGCACTTCATCCGAACCGTTTCCCACAAATACCTGTTCTGGCGTCACTCCGTATCGCTCGGCCACGGCCATACGGACTTCCGTACAAGCCGGGTCAGGATAGCGCCGCAGCTCATCCCCTGCGGCCCTATGAATCGCTTCTATGACCCTGGGCGAGGGGGGATAGGGGTTTTCATTGGTATTCAGTTTGATCAGGGTCTTGTCCAGGGGCTGTTCACCGGGAATATAGGGCGAAAGGGCCACAACCCGTCGATTCCAGTATATACTCATAGGTTCTCCAATCTTGCGCCTAAGCATACCACACCCCATCCAAGAGAGCCACCCGTCTGTCCTCTGGTGAGGGATGGGCGTATGTATCAAGATTAGGCGCCTTTTATTAAGATCACAAAGTTGACTACAGAGACGGTAAAACAGACGATGAGATTCTGCATAGAGAGCATGGGATACTTACACGTTTTCTAAAAGAACCTATACCGGAGGTAGAAAATGTGTTATTAACCGAATGGAATTGGGATGACACATCACAGGTACGCTGGGAAAAAGGCCGCCATGAAGCCGCAAGAAACGCGCTGAAAGAAGGCTTGTCCATAGAGCAGACGGTGCGAATTACAGGTGTTCCGGTGGATAGGATGGTTGAGCGGTGGTGCGCGACAAGAATTATGGTGCCCTCGATGAGTTGTTCGCGCAGGGCTTTGCGGATGTGAAGCTCGCTTTTAGCATCGAGGCTGGATACCGCCTCGTCCAGTAGCAGGGCAGGTGCGTTTTTCAGAATGGCGCGGGCTATAGCTATGCACTGGCGCTGCCTACCCGATAAACGAAAGCCGGGCTCGACGCTAACGGTTATGCCTATGCTGTCAACTGTTATTTCACCGGATCAGGCGCCTCAATAACGCAGCAGTAAATTTATGCAGGTTGATTTACCCGCACCGGAATGGCCGGTAAGCGTCGTGATTTTCCACTCACAACTGCTATGGGATGACAAAAATAACGCAGTATGCGAATGTCGTGGGAAATCATAATGATTGAAAGCGGAGACCGTCCCTCCCCTAAAAACCGTCTGCACCGCCTGAGCCTTCAAAACGGCCGGGTGGGGTGTACGGGGCGTTCACTCCAAGACTCACGGCAACCTTGATTGCCACTTCTGTTTTGATAGCCCAAACATAACGCACGAGGCGGCCGTAAGCGCCTAAGGGATAGCGGTATGATGCCATAAATAACTCCCTTTCTATTCCATGATTATACGGACAGCGGAGTACTGGCTGATAGGGATAACATAAGCCGTTCCGGCTGCTTACAACGGAATTTTAACCGATTGTTATTGGCCCTAAAACTTTTGCTCCATCGGCAATTATTACATTTTCTGTGCAATTAATTTCACAACAATAGAATTTTTCCAGCAAATTTCCAGCTATTTTCTTAAATATTTTATTTCTTGAATGACAATTTATTTTTACCAATTTATCAAACATATTTATAATACTCCTTTCTAAAATTACGTTCAAATGAAAAACCCAGGAGCAAGCTCCTGGGTATCGAAGATTTCTCCTCGAAATCGTTGCATATGTGGGGGAACAAATCCACCACACCCCCAGTGTTCCGCAGCAAGCTGCGGGGTATTAAACCAGAATTTCGAATAAATTTACCATAACATTTTGTATAATGTCAATCACATTTTTCGATCTTTTATACAATTTTCTCAAAAAAATTTTGCGCAAATGGCGCATAACATCTCTTTCGCTCTTTTCTTTTACCCCCTATTCGCCCGCGATAACACGCCTTCGCTTAACCCGCCGACTAAGAAAATAATCCGAACAAACATGCGCTTTATATCCTTTTTCCGAGAATAAAAAAAATTAGCCGTCTTGGTTCAAGGTGTTAAGAGGACTTTTAATGCACTTGATAAATAATTTATGGGTACTTTTTACAATTCGTTATTACATTCAAACTATTTTTTATCGATAATTCTACAAATTTTAGCCCCCATTTCACATAACAGGACTGATAAGCGAGTCCGCCATGACGAGTCAAAACGCCTTTTCCATCGAGCAGGTAGAACTGGGCTATAAGAACTACCTGCGTTTTTCTGTGGGGAGTACTGCGGTGTGGCTAAAGCGCTTCGA
>JAITJK010000148.1 GCA_031278935.1 Spirochaetaceae bacterium
CAAGAGCAAGATTTTCGCCCTGGACCTCTAACTAGGGTCGGAGCAGAACATCCACCGCCCCCTGGCACAAGCAGGCGGCGGAGATCCGCAGTACCGAGTCGTCCCATTGGAAATACGGGCTGTGATGGATAAGGGGCTTTTCATCCGGGGTAATCCCCACAAAGAAAAAGGACGAGGGCACTTGTTCGGCAATATAGGCAAAGTCCTCTCCCCCCATGTTCGCTTCCGGCGCGTCTTGGACCCGGTCGCTGGGGAGGATCTTTTTCGCCGCTTCCCGGATTACTTCCGTGACTGCCGGATCATTCACCAAGGGAGGGTACCGTTTACATACCTCCAGGGTGTAGGAGCCCCCTGCGGCTAGAGTAAGGCCCTGGAGGATCCGGTCCATTTCCTGGGGGATGAAGTCCCGCAGTTCCGCGCTCAAGGTCCGAATCGTCCCCACCAGGTGTACTTCTGCGGGGATCACATTATGGGTTTCCCCGCCATGAATCATCCCGATGGACACCACAGCGGGATCCAGGGGATTTCTGCGGCGACTTACAATCGTTTGAAACTGCTGGATAACCTGGGCGGCCATGACGATGGGGTCCACCCCCAGGTGCGGCAGACCGCCGTGCCCCCCCCGGCCTATGAGGGTTATGCGAAATTCATCCGGGGCCGCCATGACGGGCCCGCTTTTCACCCATACCGTACCCTGCGGCGCCTGTCCCCAAAGGTGACAACCCAAGGCTGCGTCCACCCGGGGGTTTTCCAAGACCCCCGATTGAATCATCCGCGCCGCCCCTCCCACGGTTTCTTCCGCAGGCTGGAACATCAGCTTGATCGTCCCGGGAATACGATCCTTGAGATCCATGAGAGCCATCCCGGCTATGAGCAGCCCCGCGGTGTGGCCGTCATGGCCGCAGGCGTGCATAATGCCTGGCCGTTTGGACGCATAAGGCACCGGTGCGGCTTCCTGGATGGCCAAGGCGTCCATATCCGCCCGCAACAGCACGGTTTTCCCGGCAACATTCCCACGGATAATCCCCAAAACCCCGGTTCCCGCGATTCCTTCCTGGGTTTCGATCCCATATTCCCGTAATGTAGTGGCTACGAGCTTTGCGGTTTCCCATTCCTGTTCGGAAAGTTCCGGGTATTGGTGCAGCTTCTGGCGAATCGCGGCCCCTTGAGGGTAATGCCGGGCAATAGCCTGGGTAATTTCATCCGTAAACATTGTTTTCTTCCTTTATTCGGAGCCGGATCCACCGGCTAAGGCGGTAAGGTCCGCTCCGGTAAGCCGGTAAGTGGTCCATTCCCGCAAAGGCTGGGCCCCGTGCTTCAGGTAAAACCTGATAGCCGGCTCATTCCAATTCAGGCAGGCCCATTCCATCCGTCCGCAGTTCCGTTCCACCGCTAAACGGGCAAGAACAGAGAACAGGGCTTTTCCTAGGCCTCGACCTCGCAGTACCGGGCGGATAAAGATATCCTCCACATAGATGCTGGGCTTTCCCAGAAAGGTGGAAAAGGTCTCGAAGAACAGGGCGAACCCGGCCTCCTCCCCGGCATATTCCACTATAAGGGCCTCGCCTTTGGGCTCCTCAAAGAGGTAACGGGCAAGCCGTTCTTCCGAAACTGCCAACTGTTCCTCAAGGCCTTCATAGGCGGCGAATTCTCGGATAAACCCGACCAAGCGGGGTATATCCTCCGGTTTTGCAAAGCGTACGGAGGGCTCACCGGAAAGAGCGCTCGTGGATCCTCTTGCCATGACCTTCATAGTAATCTATGGTAAACCTATGGATCAATATAAAGGAACGATTATGGTTACCTTGCCTTCGGATCGGGTGCCCGAAGATATCCAAGGTCAGTTCAAGCGGGCGGGAGAAGGCCGGGAAGTACGATTGCGAACCGATACGGCCCAGATACAAGGGGAGGACCTTAGGAGTGTGGAAATTCTTATGGGGTTTGTGCCTTGGCATCTACTGGGTCAAATGCCCAATCTGCGTTGGGTCCAGCTATGGAGCGCCGGCGCGGACGGGTTGCAACAATACCCGGAATTACAAGAGCGGTCTTTTACTATAACGTCCATGTCGGGCATACACGTCCAGCAGTTAGCGGAACATATTTTCGCCTTGCTTTTGGCCTGGAATCGGCGTCTCCCCGCGCTCTTCGCCGCCCAAAAGCGCCATGAATGGCGGTATGTGGGGGCGCAGGAGCTCTCGGTTCTCCGGGGGAAGACGTTGCTTATTCTGGGTTATGGGGTTATTGGCAAAGGGGCCGCCCAGATTGCCCTGGCCTTTGGGATGCGCGTCATTGCACTGCGCCGTTCAGCCCCTTCCGCCTCACTGGATGGAGCGGTACGGGTTGCTTCGATTGCGGAATTACCCGCCGTGCTTCCCCAGGCGGACGTGGTGCTGAACATTCTGCCCTACACCCGAGAGACCAAAGGGCTACTGGGACCGGTGGAACTGGCTCTCATGAAAGAGACGAGTCTTTACGTCAACGTAGGCCGGGGATGCACCATTGATGAAGGGGCCTTGATTGAGGCGCTGAGAACGAAGCAGATTGCCGGGGCTCTTTTGGACGTTACCGCCCAAGAGCCGCTGTCTGAAGATTCTCCCTTGTGGGATATGGATAACGTCATCATCACGAGCCACTATGCGGGTTTACACCCGGACTACAGTCCTTTGGCTATGGAAGTGGCCCTGGACAACCTGGGCCGGTATATCCGTGGGGCCCCCCTGCGTAACCTCGTAAACAAGCACCAGGGCTATTAGCCTGCCAGCGCGCTTAAGGCGCCTGCCGCCCCCCTGCCGTGGAGGCGCCACCTGCCGTGGAGGCGTATTGGGGGGGCCTCTGGTTAGGATAAAGGCGCTTACGGTGCTTTGTTGCCGCGCCCCAAGCCCTAACCACAGAGCCCGTCGCGAGCTATGCCTCTAGGGCAGGTTTCCAGGTGAGGACTTGTACCGTGCCGTCTTTCAGAAAGAGGCTGCCGTAGCCTTGGCTTTGCTTCAAGAATCGCACGGTCATTTCCAGCGTCCGCCCTTGCAAAGACCGCAGCTCCGCCTCTTTTCCCGGAGCATAGACTGCGTATACCTTGTCGTCTTCTTCACTGCGAATACCCAAGTAGGTATGGGGCTCGTTCCCATATACCTCCATCCGGCAACGGATAGTCTTCACCGGCGCGCTCATACAGGAGGCGGCTATGAGACACAGTCCCAGGGCCGCAAAAACCCCTATACGCCCCATCTAGCGGACCATGAGATAGAGCTCAACCGCAGGATTCGCCGGTTTCTCTATCCGGATACGGATTGTGTCAGTGGATACCTGCTGCCACGCCTGTATGGATTGCAGATGCACCGAATATCCCGGCATAGGATGGCGTGGAGCCGCCCCATCCAGGATTAAGGGGCCGGTGTAATCCTTTGGGAGCGGACCTACCCCCTGGGCCGGGTTAGGTATAGCCCAAAGGTCAAAGCCGGTGAAGGTATACGCCCCCTGGGTTACGGTATGGTTGAAGGAACGGCGCCCTGGGGCGTGGACACCGCTGAAGATAAAAGCTTGTCCATACGCGCTCAAGCCCTGGGCAAAGGACGCGCCCCGGGCTTGAAGGGCTTGGTTTAGAGAGGGGATATTCGTGGCATTATTGGTCATAACCGCCTTAATGAACTCCGTCCCGCCGTAGTTCCGGGTCAGGTACGCGCCGAAGGCATAGGCTGCGGCGTATGAGTACAGGACCTCGTCCCGGTCAA
>JAITJK010000184.1 GCA_031278935.1 Spirochaetaceae bacterium
GAATCAGGGCTTTCGGATATTGAAGCTCAACATCGGCAATCCCGCTATCTTTGGTTTCAATGCCCCTGATGAAATCATCCACGACATCATCATCAATCTCCAGGATGCTGTGCCCGGAAAGCGGTCATGCATGATTGCCAATCCAAGGGAGTGATGGATGTGATTGTCAGGGCCTCTCGCTTTATAGTATGATAGCCCTATGAATATGTTTAATTGGTGCTTTAGCCGTATGAAAAGGAGGAGACCCTTGTTTCTGCTTTCTTCCTTGGGTATGGGGATCTACTTGCTAGTCGGTATGGCCGAAACCGTGTTTTCCGCGCCTACTGATGCTGCCCTGGGGAAGGGACTTTTTGCCCGGATCAGTACCGCCAAGGGAGATATTGTGGTTCGTCTGGAATACGAGAAGACCCCCCTTACGGTCTGTAATTTTGTTGCCCTCTCTGAGGGGAAAATGAAGATATCCCGAAGCGGTCCCTTCTATAACAACCTTCGTTTCCACCGGGTTATCGACAATTTTATGATCCAGGGGGGAGACCCTACAGGAAACGGGAGCGGCGGTCCGGGCTACCGGTTCCCCGATGAATTCAATGCCGGTCTCAAACATGACGGGCCCGGGGTTTTATCTATGGCCAATGCGGGGCCAGGGACCAATGGGAGTCAATTCTTCATCACCCATGTAAAAACTCCCTGGCTAGATGGTAAGCACACGGTCTTTGGTAAGGTTGTGCAGGGTCAAGAGGTGGTAAAAGCCATAAAACAGGGAGACCAGATCACGAGCATCACCATTATCCGTAACGGCGCCGAGGCCCAGGCTTTCAAGGCGGATCAAGCCACTTTTGACCAGCTTTTGCAAGAGTCTAATGCCCGCGTCTCCGCCCAAACCAAGGCAAAACGAGATGCGGATCTGGCGCAAATCAAGTCGAAATATCCTAATACCACTCTTTCTCCCTCAGGTATCTATTACTTAATCCAGAAAGCGGGAACCGGAGATAAACCTTCCCGAGGTAAAACCGTGGCCCTTACCTATAAAGGGATGCTCCTTTCTGGCAAGGTATTCGACGGATCCGATATTCAAGGAGGCCCCCTGGAATTTCGGGTAGGCATGGGTGAGGTCATTCCCGGCTGGGAGGAAACGGTCCTGGATATGCAGCTCGGGGAAAAGCGGCTGGTGGTCATCCCTCCAGAGCTTGCCTACGGCGATCAGGCGGTGGGAAACGGCATTATTCCGGCAAATAGTTTTCTGGTTTTTGAGATGGAACTGGTACGGATCCGCTAGATTAGGACCATACATGAGGGCCCGTTATGGAACTGAGGCATACAGGATGGCGGATAAAGTGGGTATTACGGTGTGTCCGAGGGGGCTTGGCGTGCCTTCTCTTGGTTACCTGTGCCAAAGCTCCCAAGGCCCAGGCGGAATTGGTTCTGGGAACCATCTGTAGTATCAATCTATACGAGCAAGGGTCTCCCAGGGTCTATGAAGCCCTTTTTTCTCGGCTTCATGAGATTGACCGTACCATGAGCGCCACCCAGGGAGATACCGTGCTGGCGCGGATCAACCAGAATGCCGGCATTCACCCCGTACCGGTTCCCCCGGATCTTCTGGAAGTGGTGGAAGCGGCCCTTCGGTACGCGGCGTTAAGCCAAGGCGCCTTTGATCCCACCATTGGTCCTTTGGTTCAGTGCTGGGCCATCGGTTCAGAAAATCCTCGCATCCCTGAAGCCCTGGAAATCGAAGCCAGGGTATCCCTTATCGATTGGCAGGATGTGGTGATTGACCGAGAGGCCGCCACGGTGTTTTTGCGGAGAGCCGGCATGGCCCTGGACCTCGGGGCCATTGCCAAGGGGTATGCAGCGGATGAAATAGTCCGGATGCTTCAAAAGACTAGGATCAAAAGGGCCATCATCGACCTGGGAGGCAATATCGTGGCCTATGGGACGAAACCCCAGGGCGAACCCTGGCGTATCGGTATCCAGAATCCCCTGAATAGCCGGGGAACCTATCTAGGCATTCTTGCGGTCCAGCACAAAAGTATCGTAACCTCCGGGGTATATGAGCGGTTTGCAGAAATCGACGGGAAACGCTATCATCACATCCTGTCTACCCAAGACGGGTACCCAGTGTCTAACGGCCTTCTGGCGGTAACCATTATCGCCGACCGCTCTCTTGACGCGGACGCCCTTTCTACGACGGTCTTTGCCTTGGGTTATGCCAAAGGCCGGGCCCTGGTGGAGTCTCTGGATCATGCAGAGGTCATTTTTGTCTTTGAGGATAACCAAATCCGGGGCACTCCTGTCGCCTTAGCCTGGTTTACCTTAGAAGATCCGCACTTTAGCCTGATCCCTTAGCTTAAACCTACAAAGTATCGGGAGACGCTAGGGCCGCAGGGAGCTGCATAGCGGTTTCCAGGTATCCCATGCGGCGTTTCTTTACGCTGATTTGCAACAACGCATACCCTTCATCCTCATAGATCCGCAGACTTCTGATTGATACCGGATCTTGCGCGGAGAGGCCCGCTTCATCGGCAATCGAGCCCCGCACCACCCGTTTCACCAGATATGCCGAGGAAAAAGACCGGCCCAAAGACGGGGCAAGAATGAGGCCAAAAAGGGGGGCGGTCATCCGTTCCCGGCTGTCGCGTTTGGCGGCCTCTGCCAGGGGGATGTCAGGTCGGGGAACCGACTTGAGGATATACCGGTTCCCGTCAGTAGTTTCCAGAGATACCAATTCTCCCGGTCTCGTAGGAAACAAGACGTCTTGTAACGCGGGAATAAGGCTCCCTTGGGGTGCAGATACGATCTCATCGTTAATACGCTTAATGAAACTGCCTTCTTTGATCTGCTGGTCCGCTCCTGGGGTAAAGGGGGCCACATAGATGATCTCCGCCCCTGAGGCGGTTTCACTCACCGTAAGCCCCAGCCAGGGACGCTCTGCCTTTCCCTCCCGCATCATAGCCGGCAAGGCCGCAGCAAGGCGTTCCGCAGGAACCGCAAAGTTCAGTCCCTGATATTGTTCCACCCCAGCAAAGACAATACCCACCAGGCGACCTTCCTTATCCACTACCGGCCCCCCGGAGTTGCCGTGGTTTACCGCCGCGTCTATCTGAATCACATCGCCAAGCTGCAAGAGCCGGCGCCCCAAGGCAGATACAATACCAGAAGTAACCGTTTTTTCTAAGCCTACCGGAGAACCAATGGCATACACCGTATCTCCCACCTGGGGGATGATCCGATCCACCACGGAAAATACGTACTCTCCCTTCACATCCGCTTTGATAAGGGCCAAATCCAGGGCTTTATCCCAACCGACTACCTTGGCAGGTATTCGGGGACTCGCAGCATCCCCCATACGGATATACATCCGGGAATACCCTTCATAGGTGGGATCGACCTCACTAGAAATAACATGATGATTGGTAATCAAAAGTCCTGAAGTATCCACAAAAAAAGCGGAACCTAATACCTTGTCGGGTATCCCCTGACCCCGTTCAATCCGGATACCCCGGTCCACCAGGACCGTGGCAACCCCCTTAATCATATCCGTTGCCGTATCCTGTCCTTGGGCATAGGCTCTCAGTTCTTCGGAGATTCCTTCCGACGGAGCATTTGACACCCTCTGATCCAGGATTCCCAGGAAGAAAGCCGCAGTACGCCGCTGCTTAACCGCTACGGCCTGTTCCAAAAAGAGCAGGGCGTCCTCGCCCTGGAGGGGCTGTAAGGTATGGGCTCGAACCGCCGAAAGAAAAGCCCCTAAATCATTACCCTCGGCTAATTGCTGCTTGGCATAGGCTAGGATAAAATCCGGTTCATTCCCGGTGTTTTCTACGGAAATCCCCAGGCTGGAAAGGGAACGAGATAAGGAGGCCGCGTCATCCCAGCGTTTTTCCTGGATGGCCCGTTCCTGGGAAGCGCGTAACTGGTCCACAGCGCCTGTTTTAAGGGTCTTCAAGGTTTCCACAGTTTCAGGACTCTGTGCTCCGGCGTAAGGGCTTGCAGGTCCATAAAGAGCTTCATAGATTCCTATGAGATGAATCGCCTGAGCCGGATCCGCAGAAATATACCCTTTAATATCATCAAGCCGCACTTCGGCGTTTAATTTCGGCGGAGCAAGCCGTTCTTCTTTGACCGCAGGAGATACACAGGAAAGGAACATTCCCGTCATACTCACCGCCCCTACCATCCATAAAAAACCTAAGACCTTGCTGTTACCGTACATACCGCTCCTGTCTCCATCGCGCTTGTGGGCTATCCCCCTTAGTTTTGGCTGCGGTAGGATAGGGGATCAGACAATTCTCGAGTTCCATCCCGGTCTATATCCCAGAAACGCAAAATTTTCTCAAGGGTAGACTCAGGCCCCTCCTGGGCATACCGGTATTGTTCTTCATATTCAAAAAGGCCATCTTCATCCCAATCGCTTTCAACTCCCTCGATGAGACTCCCAAAAAAGAGCGCCTCCCAGGGATTATCCTGAGAAACCGTACCGGAGGGTCGGAAGCGCCGGATAGTTTCCAAATGGCCGTTTCCATCCAGGTCAATTTGCTGGGTCTGCGGACGTCCCTGACGAAACTCAGTAGTGGAAACCACTCGGTCGTTTAAAAATTCCCACGCCCGCTGGGGCACCCCCTGTTCCAATTCCACCCGTTCCCGACCTTGAGCGAATTCCCGGCTGGGCCGTTCCATAAAAAGGGCATGAGTAATCAACATCCGCTGGGAAATACCTCGGGCAAAGGGTTCTCGTTCCGGGTACCATAAGCCGCCACTTTCCAGGCGCTTGAAATATACCGGGAGAAAGAAAAACGCAAAGGGCCTAAGCCGGTACTGGATCCCTTCCAGTGAAGCCGCTCCTACCGCCGGGTACTGTTCCCATTGGAGGGTAATTATTCGCTGCTCTTGGGTTGCCGCAAGGGGAGTAACAGGACTTACCTCAGATACCGACTCCGGCATTCCCTGCACTTCCGCCTTGACCGGAACCCCAGACTCAAAAAATACGGTCAATTCCACAAAACCGTCCTGATCTCCATCATAGGTATACCGACTAAGCATCCCCGCCTCGTACTGAACCCGGGACTCATAATAGCCGTCCTTATCTGCGTCTTCTATGATATGTCCCGAAAATCCTACCAGTTTGCTTCTAAACCACCCTTGCTCTTCTGGGTTTCGCAGGAGTTTCCAGAGGGCGCTCAGGAGGGCTTTATCTAAGGTAGGACCCTCTACCGCCGGAGAAGCCGCCACAAAAAGTTCATCCACCGCAATTTTTCCGTCAATAAGCCCCAAGTTTAATGCAGGGGCAATAGAACCGGCCACACCTCTATGGATCCCCCGGTAGGCCCCAACAAGCCGACGGGCTTCCGCACTATCCCGTATAAAGGATGCCGCGACATAGGCGAGGTCCGGATCTACCTCAAGCAGCAGGGGCAACCGTTTCAAGGTCAGGGACACCAGGGCTTCTTCGGTAGCGGTAAGCCGCCAATCCGAAGCAAGGCTCAAGAAAAGTCGAACTGGACGAGGATCCCGGGGATAGGTATTCAAGGCTTCTCCCATAACCCGGCTAAAGGCTTCCCGGTTACCGATCCCCAGAAAAGCGCGTAGGGTGAGGTACGTCTTCTCGGCGCTGGGGGCAAGGGGGGCAAGCATATACAAGGCGTCTGTATATCGGCGTAGTTGGATAGCGATTTCCGCTTCCAGTAACTGGGCCGCATCGGGCGTATAGGTCTGCCAACGACGAATTGCTAAGGCTTGTTGCAGGGCTTCCTGCACCGCAGCCAGGGGTTTACCCTCATGGAACCGTACTAAGGCCAGGAGATAGGCCATATCCGAAGAAACGTCGGAAAAATCATGCCCCCGTTCTAAGCCGGCCAAGGCTTCAACCCAACGCCCCTCCTGCATGGCCCGTTGTGCCCAGGCAATGTATTTTTCCGCTATAGCCCGGTCTCCAGTCTTTGAGGCACTCTGCGTATACCCCCGCAAGGGGAACAGCAGCGCCACCCAAAGGAGTAATCCAACCCGACAACCCCGCATATTATCCCCCCTCGCTGTTTTTGGCTATAACGGTTTGCCCTAGATTCCCTGAAGGAGGGATTAAGGCATGGGAATATTCCCGGGAAGGAAGACCTAAGAGTTCACGGACTTCCTCGTCCACTAAGGTTTCCCGGGACATAAGCGCCTCTGCAAGCTTTTCAAGATCACCTTTATGAGCTTTCAGAATATCTTCGGCCTGTTTCTGAGCCGTATCCAGGATTTTTTTCACGGCTCCATCAATACGCTGGGCAGTCGCCTCGGAATAATCCTTGTGTCGGGCAATTTCCTTGCCGAGAAAAATCGGTTCGTCCTCCTGGCCATAAGCAACCGGCCCCAGTTCTTCGGCCATCCCCCATTCACAGACCATGTGCCGAGCCAGTTCCGTGGCTTGCTGGATATCTTGTTTTGTCCCCGTAGTGGTTTCTTCATAGCATAGATATTCCGCGATCCAGCCTCCATAACAGATGACGATCCGATCCTCGATCCAACCCCGGGTCCGGCTGTAACTATCTTCTTCCGGGAGGGACATGGCCATACCCAAGGCTCTCCCATGAGGAACAATCGTTACTTTATGCAGAGGATCCGCGTTTTTAAGAAAATAGTGGAGTAGCGCGTGGCCTGCCTCGTGAATAGCGGTCATACGCCGTTCTTTATCAGAGATAACCAGCGTTTTTCGGGCCACTCCCATGAGAATCTTGTCCCGGGCTTCCTCGAAATCAGGCATTTCTACCTTGGTTTTATCCTTACGGGCCGCAAAAAGGGCCGCTTCGTTCACCAGATTGGCAATATCGGCGCCACTCATACCCGGTGTTGCTCGGGCGATCCGAGGAATGTCTATATCAGCACCCAAAGGTATCTTCGCTGCGTGAATTTGCAGGATCGCTTCCCGTTCCTTAATATCCGGCATAGCCACCACTACTTGCCGATCAAACCGGCCCGGTCTCAACAGGGCCGGATCCAGCACATCCGGTCGGTTCGTAGCCGCCAAAATGATAACCCCGTCTTTGGAATCAAACCCGTCCATCTCAACCAGTAGTTGATTCAGGGTCTGTTCCCGCTCATCGTGGCCCCCGCCATATCCCGCGCCCCGGGTTCTGCCTACAGCATCCAATTCGTCGATGAAGATGATGCACGGAGCGCTCCGCCGGCCCTGCTCGAAGAGGTCCCGTACTCGGCTTGCCCCTACGCCGACAAACATCTCCACAAAGTCCGACCCGGACATATGGAAATACGCCACCCCCGCCTCGCCCGCTACGGCGCGGGCCATGAGGGTCTTTCCGGTTCCCGGCATCCCGACTAAGAGTACCCCTTTGGGTATCCGCGCCCCCATCTTGGTGAATTTTTGCGGGTTTTTTAGGAAAGAAACTACTTCCTCAAGCTCGTATTTGGCGTCCCGCTGGCCTGCCACATCCGCGAAACTGATCTTTTTTCCTTCTTCTTGATACCGTTTAGCCCGACTCTTACCGAATTGAAAGGCCTTGTTTCCTGTACCCTGCATATTACGGAACATGAACCAAATAAACCCAAACCCAATAATCCAGGGCAGAAATTCAAACAACACCCGCAAGGGGGAAAGCCCGGAAACCGCCCCAGAGACATTGATCCCTTTTTCCCGTAAGGCCGGTAATAGCCCTGGATCTTGATAGGGAATCAAGGTCTTGAAATGCACCGGATCCCCGGAGCTGCCCTGGAGAGTCCCTTCAATGGTGCTGTTATCCAGAATTCTAACCGCCGTAATGTCATTCCGTTCCAGATGATTAGTGAAAGACGAATAGGGTATTTCCTGAATAGAGCGGGTCTCCCCTTTGAAAAAATAAGCCACAAAAAGCCCTGCCATGAGGAGAAAAAAAATCAAGGCAAAGGGGTTCGGTTTACTGGTCCGCAAATTCGGACGAGGCGGCATCGGACGCTGAGGCGTCTTATCATTCTTATCGTTAGGCATCAATCCCCCTGGAACTAAGACAAAAACAGACGTATCCCCTGTGGCTTTGCCTGTTCTTCCCGGTATAGCTTTTCATACGGTATAAGCGCTTCATCTACCTGCTCTTTCGGCGCCTGTTCTGGTCTGCATAGACCAATGATGAGTTCTTTGATCCGAGCGTCTATAAAAGCACAGGGGCCTTTCAAGTCCTCTAGGATAATACCAGCGGCGATACTTTGGGCGCTATATCCTGAACGTCGAAGTCGGTAAAGCCCCCGGTGCTTATAATCATATTGAGTTACCCCTCGAAAAACCAGAGGGAGATCCGCAAAAAGAGCCGGCTTCTCCTGCCCCGTGTCGAAAGAGGAGGAAACCCCGCATACCATCTTCACCCCGTTGAACCAATAAACCCCCGGTTCTTGTACCACTAGGGCAAACCCATCCTCCTTACCTGGGGTACGAGGAAGCAAAGCGATACAGGCTCCCTGCCTTTCAATCCGCAAGGGCCCTGCATCGAGGGCCGGGTATGAACCCTGAGTGAAAAGCCGAAGGCTCGCCCGCCGGGGCGCCCTGACAGTTCGTCGTTCCTCCCGAGGCCCAGAGCAATCGGCCCACACCCAGGGGTCCCGGCTTTTTATAGCAGTAGATTCCCGCGCCAATCTATCTATCCCTTGAAACAATGCCTCTTCCCGGATTATTTCAGGCTGTGCAAAAAAAACCCTCTCGTCGGTATACAACCGCCCCTCAGCTCCAGAGGGGGCATCCCATACTATCCGACGCTGCGCTTCGGCACTGAGAAAATCCGCAGTCAGTTCTTGGATTTTCGTACCCCGCAACACCGCCTGTTTCCATCCCGGAAAAGACGTATCTAAACCTGGAATAAGCCTATGACGAATACGGTTACGCAAGTACCGGATATCCTCATTGGTAGTATCGATCCTAAACCCTATGCCCCGATCCGCAAGGTAAGCTAACACCTCACGCCGGGTAAGGCCCAAAAGAGGCCGTAGGATCCGCCCAGTGTCCCGACGCATAGGGGCAAGGCCCCCGGGCCCCGAACCCCGAAGAAAACGCATAACCACGGTTTCAAGGAGATCATCCTGCGTATGGGCCACGAGGATCCGCGCCGCCGTGAGCCATCGAGCCTCACGGCGCAAGGCTCGATGGCGAAAAATCCGCGCCGCCTCTTCCACCCCGGAGCCTTCCCGTTTAGCGGCCTCAAGGACAGCACCTGGCGGTACGCTCCTCAAACGATACGGAACACCCAGGGTGTTACATAAACGGTGTACCGCATGAGCATCCCCTTGGCGTTCTTCCACGGGGCGTATACCATGATCCACATGGAGACCATGTACCTGATACCCCCCGGTCTGCCGCAACGCCGCAAGGGCAGCCAACAGGGCGGTCGAATCAGCCCCCCCAGAAACTGCGACCAGCAATACCGTCCCCTGAGGCCAGGATCCTAAACCCGAAGCAACCGCCTGCTCAAAAAAAAACCTCCTCAACGTTGATGAAGATGAAGAATCCTCCGGGCAACTGTTTTTTTGCGCCTTCATACAAAAATCCCCGTACCCATCCTTCGCCAAGGCCTGTTGACCCATCAATCGCTAGGTCTTGCTTTCGGTTTCCGCAGAAGCTCCCGGTCCGCTTCCATCTTCCGAGGCGCCCTCAGCCTTAGCAAATTTCACCAAGGCTATCACCTGCTCCGCCCCGGAGATAATCCGCACCCCCTCACCCAGGGCAAGGTCCCGCACGTGAATTGACTGGTTGAGTTTTAAATACGATACATCCACCTCAACTCGCTGAGGCAAGTCTTTGGGCAGGCACTCCACCTCTATTTCATGAAGAGGCAATTCTAGGGTGCCCCCTTCTCGCACCCCCACAGGGTTTCCGTGGATATGGACCGGCACCTTCGCCCGCAGCATAACACCACTTTCGACTTCATAAAAATCCACATGCAATAC
>JAITJK010000009.1 GCA_031278935.1 Spirochaetaceae bacterium
GCCGTTAGCCCGTAGTACCCATAATACCCGTCCGTGGCCTCAGGGCTTTCACTGCGGGGCAGCATCAGGGCAAAGGACGCGGCCATCAACGCGGCGTTGACCAAGCGCCCACGGGCATAGCCCAGGTGTACCGGCGCTCCGGTACACTGAATCTCCGCCCGATAGGCGTTAAAACATTCGCTCTCCACCTCCCCCAGGGCCCCGCCGTCCAAGGTATAACAAATCCGGGCCTTAAGGTCCTTCCCTGGGAACTCCGGCAGGCCCTTGCCGGTCTCTTCATCCGGGGTAAAAATGATCTCCACCGGGCCGTGTTCCACTTCAGGATGCGCGGCCAGGTACGCCACTACCCCCATGAGTACGGCAATCCCTGCCTTGTCGTCCGCTCCCAGCAAGGTCGTGCCGTCCGTATGCACCAAGGTCTGACCCCGCAGGCTGGCTAAGTCCGGATCCAGCGCCGGATCCAGCACAAGGCCTCCTGCAAGGGCAATGGGGCTGCCGTCGTAGGCTTCCACCACGCAGGGCCGCACGTCCTTGCCGGACACGTCCGGAGCCGTATCCAGATGGGCCAAGAAGCCCACCGTCTCGGCCGCTTCCTTACCCGGCGTGGGCGGGAGCCGGGCAATCACATAACAATAAGCGGTGAGCGCCACCTCTGCCACGCCTAAGTCCTTGAGCTCCTGGACCAGGGCCTTGGCCAGATCCCACTGCCCGGGGGAGGAGGGGGTGGCCTCCTCCTGGGGATCGCTGGTGGTCCAATACGCTAGGTACCGTAAAAACCGGGGAAGCACCAAGTCGGTGATTTCTTCTTTCCCCCGCTTCGCCTCCATATCTGTATCCATCTAGGTTCCTTTGGAACGGAGTTGTTCCTGTTGTTTCGCTTCTAAGGCTTTTCGTAGGGATTCCGGGCCGTCTTGCCCATGGGCAATGAGGGTACTCACCGTATCATAGCCCAACTGGGGTGTCCAGGCGGTGGCAAAAGCATAGGAAGCCGAAAGATGGGCTGTACAGCCCTGGATATCTGCTTGCAAGGGTTCGATGCACTTGGTCCGAAAGAGCCCTACCCCCCGGTTTAAGAGAGAAAGGCTTTCCAAGAGGGCATCCGCAATGAGGGGCAGGAAGGCGTTGAGTTCCAATTCTCCCCGGGACGCGGCGGCGGTAATGGCGTAATCATTGGCTTGAACCCGGATGGCGCACTGGATCATCATCTCCGCCATCACGGGATTCACCTTGCCCGGCATGATGGTACTGCCCATCTGTAGGGGTGCGAGTTTAATTTCCCTCAGTCCCCCCCGGGGCCCTGAGTTCATAAGGCGCAAGTCCCCGGCGATCTTCATCAGATTCACCGAAAGGGCCTTGAGTAAGCCCGAAACCTCCACGAACACGTCGGCGTTCTGGGTACTATCCATGGGGTATTCCGCCGCCGCAAGGCCCATGCCCGTAAGCTCCCGGAGGGTTTCAAGGACCCTGAAGCGGTACTGCCGGTGCCGCAGGCGCTGCTCCTCGGCGACGCTCCCCAGGCCCACCGCTGTACCCCCCAGGTTTATCTGCCTGAGACGCTCCTCGATTTTGTAGAGCCGCCATCGGTCCCGGGCAATAGCTTGGGCATAGGCGCCGAATTCCGCGCCCAGCGTAACCGGCACGGCATCCATCAGTTCGGTCCGCCCAAGCTTCTGAACGCCTTCCAGTTCCTGTTCTTTCTTTTGCAAGGCCTCTTGCAGCTGGGCGCAGCCGCCACTCAAGTCCCGTAGCAGCGTGATGGCAGCGATCCGCAAGGCCGTAGGATACACGTCGTTAGTGGACTGGCCCCGGTTCACGGTGTCCAGGGGATGAATCACCTCATAGGTACCCGGCTCCTTTCCCAGAATCCGCAAGGCCAAGTTCGCAATCACCTCGTTCACGTTCATATGGGTGGAAGTCCCAGCTCCCCCTTGAAGGGCGTCCAGGATGAACATATCCGCCTCCTCCCCGGCAAGGAGCCGGTCGCAGGCGCTGGCCACCGCCTGATAAAGGCGCGCCTCTTCCTCCTCCGAAGCCAGGTCCCGGTAGGTTAAGGCCGCAGCTTTCTTCACCAGGATCAGGGCCCGCAGCAGCCCATGGTGGGTCGGCTTATAGCCTAGGGCAAAATTCTCCTTGGCCCGCAGGGTCTGAATCCCATAGAGAGCGTCTTTGGGCAGGACTTTCTCCCCCAGAAAATCCTTTTCTATACGCATGACTTAGGCTCCATGGGCCTGAGCGTTTAGTTCCTCGGCAATCACGGGGAACAGGGCCACACTACGCTTCAGTATCCCCTGCATATAGGCGATAACCGTACCGTAATTGGTGAAAGGCGCCCCCTGATCCTGGGCGCATTTTTGTCGATACCTCAGCTCCCGAGGGGTAAGCATACAGCCTCCGCAGTGCAGGACCAGCCGGTAGGGCGAGAGGTCCTCGGGGAATTCCACCCCGGAGGTAAAGGTCCACCCAAGGTTTTTTCCGGTGTACTGTTTTATCCACCGAGGCAGCTTGACCGTCCCAATATCGTCGCATTGCCGGTGATGGGTGCAGCCCTCGGCGATCAGCACCTGGTCTCCCTCGTTAAGGTCATCCAGGGTCTTCACCCCTTGTACGGCCTGCAAGAGAAAACCCTTGTACCGGGCGAACAAGATGGAAAAGGAGGTGAGGGGGATATGGGCCGGGGTGTCGGCGGAGACCTTAGCGAAGACCTGGCTGTCAGTAATCACCAGTTTCACCTGCTTCCCCAGGGGCTCAAGGCGGTGAAGAAGCTCCCGTAATTCCTGCTCCTTCACCACCAACGCAAGGCCGTCCGCTTCGAGAATATCCCGGATGGTCTGCTGCTGAGGCAAGATGAGCCGGCCCTTCGGCGCGGCCTTATCAATGGGGACCACCAGGATCACCATATCCCCAGGAGCGATGAGATCCCCCACCAACCGGAGCTTCGGCTCTTCGGTCCGGGCCAAGGCGGCGATCCGCTCTTTAAGGGCGTCGATATGCCAGCGCCGCCCCGCGCTCACGGCGATTTCCTCGCTTGCCCGGTCGGCAAGCCCTGAGGGATCATCATGCAAGAGGTCTATTTTATTGTACACCAGGATATGCTTCACCTGTTTCTCTCGAAATAAGCGGATAAGCTCCTCATCCTCAGGGCGTTTTCCCTCCGTAGCGTCCATGACCAGTACCGCCACGTCGGTTTTGTTCAGGACCTGTTTGGCCCGGCGGACCCGCAGTTCTCCCAAAGGGCCGTCGTCGTCCATACCCGGAGTATCCATGATCAGCACCGGCCCCAGGGGTAGCAGTTCCATGGCCTTGTACACCGGGTCGGTGGTGGTACCCTTGATATCCGAGACGATCACCAGGTCCTGGCCGGTTACGGCGTTGACCAGGCTTGATTTTCCCGCGTTGCGCCTGCCGAAGAAGCCGATGTGTACCCGTTCACCCGAAGGGGTTTCCAGTAATCCCATGATTCCCACTATACGCCACCCGCCGCAGGAACCGCAAGCCGCCCTGCCCTGTAGGTAGGTTATGGTCTCATTAATTCCCTGGTTGATCGCGCGATACTTGCGCCGGTTCTTGCGTCATAAGCATCCTGTATGTTTTTATTGCCCATCGGTGATATTAGATATAATCCGGTCAATTTATTGCCTAATTCGCTCAGAAAAGGCTTGAACGGCTATACATACTCATCAACAGGTAGTAGGATAGGCGGTATGCAAGGCTCTGATGTTGAACGGACAAAACAGTTTTTAAGGGAAAAAATGTTACACGCCCTCCCTGAAGCCGGAGATTTTACGCCTTCCATTCCGGGTCTTACCTTTTTCCGGCGGGATACTATCAATGAACGAGAAAACTGTGTTTACAGCCCGGCCATCGCGGTGATTTTGCAAGGTTCCAAGTGTTCCATAATCGGTAGCGAGGAATACCGGTATGGCGAGGACTACGGTCTTATTGCTGGGGTGGATATGCCGGGAACAAGTATGGTAACGAAAGTAAAAAAGCCAAAATATCTCCTATGGGACCAGCCCATAGAATGCCTTCAATTCCCATAAAAGAACTCATTATCAACATCACGGGAATATAAAACAAAACTTGTCTTGAAACGGAA
>JAITJK010000216.1 GCA_031278935.1 Spirochaetaceae bacterium
TGTTCGTTCATAATATTCCTTCTTTCTTCTATAAAAAAGTATAACGCCGGCCTATGCCTTGGGAGCCTGAGCTTTTGCCTGGGCCTGCCGGGCCCGCAGGCGGCCTTTCCCCACCCGGAAACGCTGGACCAGCTTAATCCGCCCAGGGCATACGAAGGTGCAACTGCCGCACTCGATACAATCCATAAGCCCTGCGGTAACCGCGTAATCCAGGTCCCCGGCCTCAAGGCTCTCGTGCATAAGCGCCGGGGCCAAGCGGCAGGGGCAGGTGCGGATACACCGCCCGCAGCGGATGCAGGGGGTTTCCTTAAGGCGATAAGTCTCTTCCGCAGTCATAAGGATAATGCCGGAGGTGTTTTTCTGAATAGGAATCTCCACAGTAGGCACCGCGAAACCCATCATAGGTCCGCCGAAGAGGATTTTCTTGAGCCGGGGGTAATCAATAGCCATGAAAGCCGGCGGTAGGTCCGTGAGCAGCGTACCAATCGGGGCCCGGATATTCTTAGGGAGCAGGCAGGCCCCGCCGCTTACGGTCAAGTCCCGGTCTATCAAGGGCTTGCCCAAAGTAAAGGCCTCGGCAATGGCCACCAGAGTCCCTACGTTTTGGACGATACACCGGGCATCCATGGGCAGGCCCCCGGAGGGCACTTCCCGACCCGTGAGGGCAGTGATGAGCATCTTCTCCCCTCCCTGGGGATACAGGGTCTTACACAGGCCTATTTTGATGTCCCCTGGGTAGTTTCTCAGCCGGATTTCTTGTTCCAAAAGAGGGATGAGCGTTGCCTTATTATCCTCCATGCCGATGACGGCCTTCTGCACCCCGGTAAGGTGCATGACGATGGTCAAACCATGAATCAACAGATGAGGTTTCTCGGAAATCACCGCCTCATCGGTGGTGAGGTAGGGCTCGCATTCCGCTCCATTGGCGATGATAAGGTCAATCGGCTTATGGGGCGGCGGGGAGAGCTTTACATGGGACGGGAAGCCCGCGCCGCCCATACCGGTCATGCCAGCCTCGCGAATGCGTTGGAAGGCCTCTTCCTTGGTACAGGTGAAAGGGTCCAAGGGCGGCATAAAGATCTCGGCGGGGTCTTCCTCAGGCCCTCCGGCCTCAATGATGATACATAGGCCCTCGGCGTTATTGGACTGAGTTCGAGGCTCGATTTTCTTGACGACCCCGGCAATCGAAGCATGCACCGGTACGGTCATAGGTCCGGGACTGAGGGCATCGGCGATTTTCTGGCCTCGTTTCACCGAGTCGCCCACCTGGACCAGGCTTTTATTGGGGGCACCGAAATGCTGATTTACCGGTATCACCACCTGTTTGAGGGGTGGGGCAAGTTCCACCGGTTTCCCCTCGGTAGCGGTTTTCCGGGTAGGCACGGCCAAGCCTCTTTTAAATGTGCTTACCGTCACGATATATCCTCCTTTAATGCCGTAAAACCAGGACGCTTACGTAGCAGAAACTGCTCAGTTCCTCGATTACCAAGATTCCGGGGCAGCTTTGCAACGGCTGAAGATGCGGCCACAGGAACAAGATCGCCCCTAGTCTTTGGTCTCCTCGTATGAAACCCCTGGAATAGATTCTCTCCATCGGCCATTAGGTTAGGCGATTAAATATCTAGCATCATACCCCTATCCCTTTATACAATCAACCACCTGCCGTGGATGCCTAGGGAGGCTGGCTTGTTAGGAAGTAGGGCGTAGGTCCCTTCGTTTCTACCCGGTGCGGTGTAGCCTAGAGAAGTGAAGTTTATGAGTCTCCATACGGCGCATTCAAGGGCCTAAGAGCTCGTAAGAATTGGTTATACCCTTTTCTTACTCTGTTTATGGATAACTCTAAATAACCCATAGCCCATACCAAGATAAATCATCGATTGCAGGGCCAGGCGCACATAACTCATGGCCGGTACGGGCAAAGGATATTACTTGCTCAAATGAGGCTATCTTGGTGAATTTAAGCGTACGGGCCACCAGTAAAAGGGTAAGACCAAATATCCCAAATTGTTTCTATCGATGCATTTGCGGTACCGAATTGTTCTTTAAAATGGGAATACGTACCTTGATATACTAGGGAACCACAGCCACATCCCATCAGTTAGGGTATTTAAGATTCCTCCTTGAAATCTTTGCATATAAGGGGAAACAAATCCCCCGCACTCCCCATTTTCTTTAGCAAGTTACAGGGTATTAAACCTAAAAAAATTAAACGCTGCAAGGTTCCCAGAGGCCTCAAACTTCAGATGAAGGCGGTCCGCAGGAGTTCCTGGGTGTAGGCCTCTTGGGGGTTTTCCATCAAGGCTCGGGTAGGCCCGGCTTCTACGACCCTGCCTTGTTTCATAATCAGGAGCTCATGGCAGAGACTGCGAAGGACCCGTAAGTCGTGGCTGATGAAAAGGTAGGCCATGCCCCGGCGCTGCTGGAGTTCCCGTAACAGGGTCACCACCTGGAACTGAATGGTCCGATCAAGGCTTGAGGTTGGTTCGTCCAGTACCAAGATGCTCGGCTCCAGCACGAGACTACGGGCAATGCATATCCGCTGGCGCTGGCCTCCGGAAAACTCGTGGGGATACCGGGAAAGCACCCCCTCGTCTCCTAGGCCCACTTCCTTGAGACAGGTCAACACCCGCTCTCGCCGTTCCCCTTTGCTCATTTGTGCAGCGTGAATCAACAGTCCCTCCCCGACAATATGCTCAACCGTCATCCGGGGACTCAGGGAGCCGTAGGGGTCTTGGAAGATGATCTGTAGCTTCCGCCGCAAGGGACGTAAGGTCTCCTCTCGTAGACCGAGGATTTCCACGCCTTCCATACGGATGCTCCCCTCCCCTTTGACCAGGCCCAGCAGGGCTTTGCCCAGGGTGCTCTTGCCGCTCCCACTTTCCCCGGCAATGCCCAGGGTCTGACCCCGGCGCAGGGTGAAACTCACCCCGTCCACAGCCTTGATATACCCATGGACCCGGCGGAAAAAGCCCTTTTTTAAGGGAAAATGCACCCGGAGGTCTTGCACCTGAAGAATCTCCGGGGCTTCGGCATCCGCGAGAGGGCTTTCGAGGGTCTGTTCAGAGCCAATGAGCAGCCGAGTGTAGGCCTCTTGGGGCGCGGAAAACAGCCGTTCCCGGGGCCCGGTCTCGATGATACGCCCCGCCTTCATCACCGCTACCCGGTCGGCCATACGGCGCACCACCCCTAAGTCATGGGTGATGAAGAGCACTGCCATGCCTAAATCCCGTTGCAGGGTTTTAATAAGGGTGAGAATCTGGTCTTGAATGGTTACGTCCAAGGCGGTAGTGGGCTCATCCGCAATGAGGAGCTTCGGCTTATGCAGAAGGGCCAAGGCAATCATCACCCGCTGCCGCTCCCCACCGGAAAGTTCGTGGGGATACGCGGAGAGCCGCTCTTTGGCCTGACGGAGCCCCACCCGGTTAAGCCAGTCCACCATAAGCGGGCGGGCAGCGGACCGGGAGAGGCCCTGGTGGAACAGAAGGGATTCGGCGAGCTGTTTTTCTATGGTATGCAAGGGATTGAGGGAACTCATGGGTTCTTGGAAGA
>JAITJK010000218.1 GCA_031278935.1 Spirochaetaceae bacterium
GGTCTTGACCCGCAATCAAAAGACGGTGCTACCGGGTCTTAAGGGTACGGACGCTGTCCCGAATAACCAGGGAGACCGGCAGGGATATGCACGTCTGCCCCAGGGGTTCTTTGCGGATCAAGGTCAAAAGCTGCGTAACCGCGTAAAAGGCTTTTTGGGCAATATCCTGCTGGACCGTAGTGAGTTTCGGCCTGACCACCACTGCAAAGATATTATCGTCAAACCCGCAGACCGAAATATCCTCGGGCACTCGAATCCCCTGGTCGTGAAAAAAGGTTATAGCGTCTGCAGCCAGGTAATCGGAAGTGAAGAACAAGGCCGAATAGGTGGCCAGTTCGGTTTCCACAAAGGCCTTGAGGAGGGCCCTTCGTTCCTGGGGACGGTAACTGACACACCGGTAATTATCCGGGGAAAAGGCAAGGCCGTATTGTTCCAATGCCTCCTTATACCCTAAGAAGCGCTCGTAATCCACGCCGATGGGGGCTGTGCGGTCTCCGAGAAAGGCGATACGGGAGTGTCCTCCAAGGATAAGGTATTCGGTCATCATAAAGGCGCCCCTGCGGTCTTGGAGTCCCACGTTGTAGAAGGATCCGGTTCCGGCGCAATAGGCGTCAATAAACACTATAGGGATGCCGAGCTTTTCCGCTCCGGCAATGAAGTGGCTACAGTGCTCTTGGTTATAGCTTATGGCGATGAGCCCTTGGGCGTTCCAGGAGGCTGCCATCCGCAGGCTTTCGGCCACATCGGCGGAGATATAGAGCATTAAGAAAAAACCGGCGCTGCGGATTTCGTGCTCCAAGGTACCGATAATGCCGCCCAGGAAGGGATCTTGCATGGCGTTCAATTCATTACGCCGGGTATAATTCATAACCACCGCAATAATTTTAGAACCATACCTGCCCAGGGTACGTCCGCTCATATTGGAGACATAATTGTGCTCCCGAATGATGGTCTGTACCCGTTTAAGAGTCGCCTCCATCATCTTATGAGAACGGCCGTGTAGCACATTGGACACCGTACTGGGGCTCACCTGGGCTAAAGCCGCGATTTCCTTGATGGTAATCATGGAGGCATGGTAGCATAAACGCCTCAGCCTGTCAGCCATTTTTCCCCATTTGCCGGGTATCCTCATATATAAGCCCCAAGTGCCCCCATTGCTATGGTCTATCATACTTGTTCTAGGTGCTTGGATTGCTTCACCACGCAGCCCTCCACTACGCCTCTGTCGGTTCAGGCGTGTATTTCGGAGGACTTGCGGCTTTTCCAAGAAGCAATCCAAGCACCTGAAAGCATTTGACCTGACCTTCTTTTCAATAAGCCGGAGGTGTTCCCCAAAGTATGATGAGTTATCAGCCGAAGCCATAGGTGGTGTATAAAGAACGTTATAGCAACTGCTTTCCAATGATTTCGCCGCTTCTTGGAAAAACAAGAGGCCCTACGAAATATCCGCCTTATCTAGTATTGCATAAAGCAATGGTTCCCTTCTATAAAGTATTTCTTTATACCTTTATTGTCTTTACTCCTCTATACTCCGTACAGGGCAGCGTGAGCGTATTATCGAACCGAGGCGGCGTAGTGCCCTGCGGCCCGATTTTGACTAGCTGTTAGTTTTGGGCAACCGCCTTGCTTGCTTCGTCCTCCATAAGGGGGTATACTAAGACATAGTAAGGAGCACACTATGGATTTTGTAAAGGATATGCGAAAAAAGGCTAAATCTCTACAGAAAAAGCTGGTACTGCCAGAAGGAACCGAACCTCGGACGGTCAAAGCCGCCCGTATTCTTGCAGATGAAGGGCTTGCTGCGTCAGTAACCTTGATCGGGAAAGAGGCGGAGGTACAAAAAGTCGCTGCCCAAGAGGGAGTTGCCTTAGAGGGGATTCATGTCGTGGACCCCAGCGCTTCATCACTTCGGGAAAAGTACGCCACGGAATACTATGAGCTGCGGAAAAAGAAGGGCATGACGCCGGAACAGGCGGCGGCGGATATTCTTGCGCCTCTGCGCTGGGGGGCCATGATGGTGCGGTTCGGCGATGCGGACGCTATGGTAGCAGGGGCGGAAAACACCACCGGGGACGTACTGCGGGCGGGATTGGCTATCATCGGCACCATTCCGGGGCTGAAAACCGCATCCTCCTGTTTTGTGGTACAGACGTCCGACCCCCAGTGGGGCGTAGAGGGGGCGCTCATATTCTCGGACTGTGCAGTGATTCCCGCCCCAACGGCGGAGCAGCTGGCCGATATTGCCGAGAGCGCAGCTCAATCCTGTAGAGAGTTCCTGGGGGCGGATCCAGTGGTGGCGCTGCTTTCCTTTTCTACCAAGGGTTCGGCGGATCATGAGACTGTGCAGAAGGTGCAAGCCGCCACGGAACTGCTGAAAGGGAAGAAGCCAAATTTCGCCTTTGACGGGGAATTGCAGGCCGATGCGGCCTTGGTGCCCTCAGTAACCGACAAGAAAGCGCCGGGCAGTCCCGTACGGGGTAAGGTGAACACTTTGATTTTCCCGGACCTAGGGGCGGGGAATATCGGCTACAAGCTGGTGCAGCGCCTAGGCAAGGCTGAGGCCTTTGGCCCCTTCCTCCAAGGTTTTGCCAAACCCATAAGTGATTTATCCCGTGGGGCTTCGGTGGAAGACATTGTGGTTACCGCAGCGGTTACCCTATCCCGAGCATAACCCCCTGCCGTGGTGGTAGAGGCCGTGGCGCGCCTCGCCTCACTATGCGCACCGTAGGTGTTGCGCCGCCTGACATGGCGGTGTAGCCCTTGGCTGGCCGTGGTGATTAGAGGGCAGCCTATGCTTCACGCCTTAACCCTCGTTCAGTTCTGATATGCCTCTAGGTCAGGTGGCGGGAAGTTTTCTTTTCGGGACGAATAGGGGTTCCCGGTTATTGATACGGGTGTGGATTTCGTACCACACCCCGTTTTGCAGTACCCCTAATGATCTCGTACAGAATATACGGCTTGAAGAGGCAGTTTTGCTTTAATGTCCCGCCTAGAAGGCGCCTACCACGGATGTCCAACGTTTAGGTTCCGGTTTTCCCAAGGCATATGCCCCGATTTTACCGCTTATTTATCGAAGTAATCCAGACAAGTATCCCAGGCTTGTAATACCCTGGAACCCACGCCCATTCCCTAGACTGGTATTTCCGTTTTATTGCATACAGAGTTGAGTCCACCGTCCTCTTGGGAATACCTAGAACCTCCGCTACCTCCCGATTGGTCGCGTAACAGCTCATGGGGAGGACAACCGCTTCTTCATGGAGCTATACCGCCGTTCCCCCCGAATAAGCTGGGCCTTCCGCTTTTCGTATGTCCCGCTCCCTTCCGCAGTAACCTCCAGTTTCTTTCGCAGCACCATACATCGGTAGTATTGGCAGTAAACCCTATCACTCAGTCCCCGAATCGCTTCGTCCCGTCTCGAGCGTCGCCGACGCAGTTCGTCCATAAGCCAGCCCCTGAAGATAGGCTGGTTCCGCCTCACTAGGGCTAAGGTCCTTTGCCTGAGTTTCCCAGAAAGTCGATTCTGTAAGGTCCCGGTCTGCCTGGCGAGACTGGTATTCTCGGGCGGCCCAACGCATAAGGGAAGTGATATAGGCCTCATTGGTAGGCATCGATGGCCCGACTCATGCACTGTAAGAAGCTAGGGGTCTGACCCCAAGCATTAACTTGGCCCCAAAGCGGCAAGCCGCTGAAGGGAGGCACGCCCCGCCTCCTAAGCGGGTGCTTAAAGCCCCTGGGGGCTTTGGGGAGAGGATCGGCGCTTCCAGCGGATGTAGATTTGGCGGCCGGTGCCATTCTCCTGAGGTCGCTCTTCGGTTTCAAACTGCGGTATAGCCCGAAACAAGTCCCCCAGCTTTTTGAAACCATAGTTCCGGGGATCAAATTCACTGGACCGCAGGGAGATTTTCTGGCCCACCCCGCCCAGATAGGCCCAGCCTGATTCGTCAGCCAGGTCCTCCACCGTGTCCCGGAGCAGCTTCAACAGCCGGCGATCTCCCTTAAAATCCTTCCGGGATGGCGAAAGGTGTTTCGCGTCATCATCCGCTTCTTCTTGGACGCCCCGTAGAATTTCCGTGTAGATGAACTTATCACAAACTGACACAAAAGCCCGGGGGGTCTTCTTCTCACCGAAGCCGTAAACCATGCGGCCACTTTCCCGAAGTCGCGCGGCCAAGCGGGTAAAATCCGAATCACTGGAAACAATACAAAACCCGTCCAGTTTCTCGCTGTATAATAGGTCCATGGCATCAATGATCATGGCAGAATCTGTGGCGTTCTTCCCGCTGGTATAGGAAAATTGTTGAATGGGCTGGATGGCGTATTCTAAAAGCCGATCTTTCCAGGACCGGAGGTTCGTACTGGTCCAGTCTCCGTAGATCCGCTTCACGCTGGCCACCCCGTATTTGGCGACCTCATCTAAAAGGCCCTCGATGATGGCAGGCTGAGTATTATCCGCGTCAATAAGCACCGCGAGTTTCGCCTGACTGAGTTCAATTTGCTGACTTGAAAAGGGCA
>JAITJK010000022.1 GCA_031278935.1 Spirochaetaceae bacterium
ATCGCCTACCTGACCAATCGGAACATCGTCGGTTCCTTTTGGGGTATCATCAATACCCTATCCCAGCCCATCCTGTACCGCATGAACCGGCTCTTGTTCAGGCGGCGCTTGGTTCATTATCGGACCGGACTCCTTACGGCCATCGGGCTCTTGGCCGCAGTGATGATCGCCTTGCACTTCCTCCTGACCGCAGCGGTGTTCTGGGTGCAGCGGCTGCCTTTCTAGCCCCGAGGATGAGCGCCTAAACCATGCTGCTACGGGAACTGACCATGCCCCTGGACACGATCAAGGGTATAGGGCCGGTGGCCGTTAAAGTCCTGGCCAAACGAGGAATAGACCGCGTCCAGGCCCTGCTGTGCCACTACCCCCGAACCTGGGAGGACCGCAGTTGCTACCGGCCCCTAAAGGACTTCCGCCTTGCCCCGGTCTGTACGGTGGTGCGGATCCTTGCCCGGGACTGGTTTTTCAATTCCCGTACGGGGAAGCAAGACCTGAAGGTGTATGTGGAGGACCAGGGCAGTCGGGCAGTCTTGGTGTGTTACAACCAGCCCTTTATGGAGCGGCTGCTCGTGGTGGGGGCCTACTACTGGCTGTGGGGGACCTTCCAGTATAAATTTGGCGAGCTACAATCCTCGTCCTTTGAAGTGGAAGCCCTGCCTGCGGGGACACCGCCGCCGTCTCTGGACACCGGGGCGCCTCTGGGGAAACTCATCTTGAGCCGGAACTTTGGCCGGATCCTGCCAGTGTATCCCTTGAGCGAGGGCCTTACGCAGGGGAAAGTCCGGCGTTTCATGGAGCAGGCCCTGGACCAATACCCTTCTTTGGAGGACGAAGTGCCCGCGCATCTGCTCAAGCAGCGTCATCTGCTCCCCAAAGCCCAGGCGCTCAGGGCCCTCCATTTCCCCCCCTCCTTGGCCGTTCTGGAGCAGGCCAGGAAAACCCTCATCTATGAAGAATTGTTTTCTTTAGAATTGCTTATCGCTCAACGGGCTTTAGCCCGCCGGACTTTAGTCCGGGAGGACGCGCTCCCTAACCAGGAGCCCCTGCAGGATGGATCCCCCATCGCGGGAGATCCCGGCTCCTGGGTTCCCCTGCAACGGCGCCTCTTGGAATGTCTGCCCTTCCGCCTCACCCCGGGCCAAGAGGCGGTGATGCGGACCATCAACCAGGAGATGGACGGTCCCTACCCCATGGCCCGGCTTTTGCAGGGAGACGTGGGGTCTGGCAAGACCCTGGTATCCTTGCTTGCGGCCTTACGAGGGGTGGAGCGCAGCGGCCAGACGGCCTTGATGGCTCCGACGGAACTCTTGGCCCGGCAGCACGGAGAAACAGCGGCCCGGCTCCTGGAACCCTTGGGAGTCCGTTGCGGGTTTCTCAGTGGGAATCTTAAGGCTCAAGGCCGTACACAGACGCTTAAACGCCTCTCGGCCGGGGAGCTGGACCTTGTGGTGGGCACCCACGCGCTCTTTTCCAAAGACGTACAGTATAAAAGCCTCCGTCTGGTGATCATAGACGAACAGCACCGCTTCGGGGTGCTCCAGCGGCAGGCCATCATGGACAAAGGGGAGCAGCCGGATCTGCTTATGATGAGCGCTACCCCCATACCCCGTACCTTGGCGCTGACGATCTTCGGTGACTTGGACATCTCGGTCATTCGGGACCTACCTCCGGGGCGCAAGCCGGTTATCACCCATCTCACCCGGGAATCCAACGAAACCAAGGTATACGATTTTGTGCGGAAGGAGCTTTCCGCAGGCAGGCAGGCCTATTTTGTGTATCCCCTAATTGAAGCGGATGACCGGAGCAGCCTCAAAGCCGCTCAGTCTATGGCCGCTCGGCTTTCTGGTGAGGTATTTCCCCAGCATACCGTGGCGCTGATTCATGGGAAATTGGATGAAGATACCAAGCGACGCACTATGGAGGCCTTTCGTACTGGGGAGGTCCGGGTTCTCGTGGCCACCAGCGTGGTGGAAGTCGGGGTGGACGTCCCGAATGCCAGCTGCATGGTGATAGAGCAGGCTGAACGCTTTGGTCTTGCGGCTCTGCACCAGCTTCGGGGCCGAGTTGGCCGGGGGGAGGTCCAGTCCTACTGTTTTCTGATCTATTCCGATGCCACCCCTTCGGGGACCTCGGATTCGGCGCTCACCGACCAGGGCAAAGCCCGGCTCAAGGTAATGCTGGAGAGCACCGATGGTTTTGTGATAGCTGAAGAAGACCTGAAACTGCGCGGCCCGGGGCACATAACCGGGACCGAACAGGCGGGCTTTCTGGCCTTAGGTATCGCTGACCCACTACGGGATACCGTCCTTCTGGAGCAAGCCCGAACCGACGCCTTCGCCACCACCTACCGTGGTGGAGACGTAGCCCTTGACGGGCCGCATGATTAGGAAACGGGGAACCCCTCGCTTCGGGTTTCGCGTAGGGAAGGGTCGTGGCCCGCCAGCGGGTTGAAGGCCGGCTGGCCGTGTGCGCTCCTCGCCAGCTGTCCCTAATCACGTGGCCCCCTGCCCTTGGTAAATACGCCCCGCCTGTAGAAGGGAGGTCCGGCCTTATCCCTCACCAAGCAGCCCCCCATACGACTCTACGGCAGGTGGTGGCATAACGGTTTGCCGATATATTTCCCGGTTAAGCATGGAGAGAATAAGCACCGCACCTACCGGAAGCCGGTAGGGTACCGTGAATACCCCACCCCGGTAGAGCACCGAAAGGAGGCTGCGCCGTTCTCCGGAGGGAAGCAGGCTCTCCAACTGCACCGGCAGGGGATAGGGATTCTTGGGGATGCTGTAGGTGAAAAGATCAAAGACCTCGTCGCCGGCCAATACCTGGGGAACAGTAATCGTGAAAGCTACCGGGGTTTGGTCATCCACCGGGGACCGGCCCGGAGGGTCTTGGAATACGACGGTTTCCGGCCTCTCATCTCGCCGGGCCTGGCGCAGGGAAAAGGTGAAATTGATCCCCGACCGGCTGATTTCTTCCAAGGCCGCGTTCAGCGGTAATCCCACCAGGTCGGGTACAGGAATCATAACCTTTTCCGGGCCCCGGCTCACTACGAATTCCAAGGTCAAAGGCCCGTTTATACTGGTTCCCGGTTCAGGATGCTGCTGGAGTATGGTCCCCGGGGCTTCGGCGGCATAGGCGTACATAAAGGGTTCTTGTAAAGACAAGAGGGTTTTGTTGGCCGCGGTAGAGAGCATCTGTAACTCCACCCGCACCTCAGTGACGTTGCGGCCCCGGTAATCCTCCACTTGGCTCATCACCACCCCTTGACTCACCACGAGCTGTATCCGGTGGCTACCGGCTTTTACCGTGGAACCTGGAGGGGGGTTCTGTTCCAAGATAAACCCCTTATCACTTGAAGACTGGGAATAGCGTAGCTGAATCCGGGGGTAGAGATCTTTTTCCTGTAAGGTCAACAAGGCGCTGGCGAGATCCTTGCCCAATACGTCCGGAACCTTGATCTCCTCCGCTCCCTGCACGGCTACAAAGAAGACCATCAGGGCAATAATACCGACGAACACCAAAAGGCAAAAGGCGAAAAACATAAAGAGCGCTGCCCGGGGCTTACGCGGCCTAGAAGGCCCTTCCGACTGTACCTCCCGGACCACTTCCGCCGGAGCCACGGCGGCATTCGGATCAAATCGGCTGTATCCCATAGTAAAACCCCTCTCTTCCTTGTTTTATCGGGTGTTGTGCATTGGCTTTGGACCTTCCCCACCCTCATCCCAGGGAGGAATCCAGGAAATTCCGGGCACCATTCAGAAAAACACGCCAGTCTAAGGCTTTTTTGGTACCGTATTGCAGCCGGCTAACCCCTAAGACCCCCTCCCCCGTTTGTATCAGGACCCCTGTGTGTTTGTCTATGCCTAGCACCGCCCCGGGAGCTGCGGGTTTTGCCGCCTCCACTCCGGGGCATAAGGGTTTTCCTTCCAGGATGTAGAGGTACTGGCCCTCATGCATGGTCCAGCACAGGGGCCAAGGCGTAAAGGCCCGAATCTGGGCGGCAATACGGTGCGCCGATAGGGTCCAGTCAATACGACCGTCCCCTTTGGTGATAAGGGAGCAATAGGTCGCTTTTTCCTCGTCCTGAGGTCTTCCCGTGAGTGTACCCTGGGCAAAGCCCTGGAGGAGCAGAGGAAGCAGGTCCGCAGCTTTACGCCCCATCAGGGCACTCAGTTCTCCTGTGGTCTCCTCCCCGGTTAAGGGAAAAGGCTCCTGGAACAAAATGTCCCCCGCGTCCATGGCACTGGCCAAGGTCTGAATAGTGATGCCCGTTTCCCGGTCCTCCGCGAGGATCGCCGCTTGAAGCGGGGTGGGCCCCCGGTAGCGGGGTAAAAGACTGGGATGGATATTGACGCCTCCCTGGGGAAAGATCCCTAAGAACCACGGCGGAAAGATCCGGCCATAGGCAAAAGAAACGAGGATATCCGGCTGTAGACCCGCAATCGCGTCCCCTAGCACTGGGCTAAGGACCTGGCTCTTAAACTGCCCTATCCGCGTCTTTCCCCGGCCTTGTTCCGAGAGCTCTGTTACGGCGGCGCTTACGGCGGTGGGTTCGCTCCTGCCGTGCCGTCCTCGGGGTTTATCGGGGTTAGTGAGTACCCCCACAAGCTGGTGTTCCCCCGAAATCTCTAGTTCCACAAGCCGTTGTAAGGCGGGGACCGCGATATCCGGGCTTCCGGCGTAAACAATCCGCATAGCCCTTACGCTCGCTGCTGTTTCTCGATTTTGGCGAGGATCCGGTTCCGTTTGGTCTCGGACAGGCGATCAATAAAAAGGGTGCCCTCCAGATGATCGTATTCATGGAGGATAACCCGGGCCAGTATGCCGTCCGCGTCTTGGGTAAAGGACCGGCCTTTTTCATTCCAAGCATGAATTCGCAGGGCTTTGGGCCGGAGCACCTGCACCCAGACACCGGGAATGGAAAGGCAGCCCTCTTCGTATTTCACGGTTTCCTCGGAGGTTTCCAGTAAGGAGGGATTGATGAACACCCGGGGAATATCCTTGTCCACATGAACCACGAAGATCCGTTGGAGCAAGCCCACTTGAGGGCCGGCAAGCCCTACCCCCTTGCCCACGTACAAGGTATGGAGTAAGGCCTCGACGATACGGGCAGTCTCGGCATTGATCTTGGCAACCGGTGAGGCTTTTTGCCTAAGCACGTCGTTTCCCAAGGTTACGATTTCTAAGGTTTCCCGGTTCTCCGCCGTTTCCCTCTTGGTTTTATGTGCCATAAGGGCTTTATTATAGAAAAAAAAAAACGTCTGTACAAGGTAAAGGAAGGAACCTAGGCCTGACCTTGACAGGGAAGGGCCCGAACCCTATAGTAGCAAACAAGAAAGTGGTACGGTCCTGGAGGTATTAAAAAAATAATTCGAGCATTGTACCCAAGAAACCTATGGAGAGATTAAAGAAAGAACATGGAAAAAATTGCCAGTTTTCAAGTGGATCACCTGCGCTTAAAACCCGGGGTGTTTGTTTCCCGAAGGGACCAGTTCGAGACGCTGGTCCTCACCACCTTGGACCTCCGGTTTAAGGAGCCCAATAAGGAGCCGGTGATGGATATGCCGGCCCTGCATACCATCGAACACCTGGGAGCCACTTTCTTACGTTCCCATAAGGAGTGGAGCTCCCGGGTGGTATACTTCGGCCCCATGGGGTGCCGTACCGGGTTTTACCTCATTCTTGAGGGGAATCGCACTTCTAGGGATGTCCTTCCGCTGCTGAGAGAAATGGCTGATTGGATCCTCACCTTTGAGGGCGCCATCCCTGGGGCTGCACCGGCGGAATGCGGGAACTGCCAGGAGCAGAACCTGAATATGGCCCAATGGGAAATCCGGCGGTATGCAGAGATGCTACGAAACCCGACTGAGGAGAATCTTAATTACCCTGCCTAAAGGCGCCATCATTACTAAAACAGTCGTATTTGTCCCAAGTCCTTGACCTTACGAGAAAATTTGGGTAACTTAAAAGGACTGATGATACGGTATTATGTGCTTTTTCATCACCGACATACAAAGTGTTTTGCTGTTAGCATCTTACGTTACTTAATAGCCGTATTATCAGTTTGCCTCCCGGGTTTCCTCACCTCCTTTTCCCGGGGGGTTTTCTTTATTTTTTATAGAGGGAAGTCAGGGATGCATATCATAGGTGGAGCGGCGGCCCCAGAAGCCGGGGTATCTGCCTTCTTTGCCCAGATTCAGGGTCGGGTGCAAGGGGTCGGATTCCGGTATCTTGCGGCCCAAGAAGCCCGACGCTTGGGTCTTTCGGGGTGGGTACGCAATAGAAGCGACGGCACGGTGGAAGTCTGGTCCGAAGGGCCGGCGGACAAACAGGCCACTTTTCTTGCTTGGCTTCGCCGAGGGCCGCCCTCCGCGCGGGTTACGTCCCTGCGCCATGAGTCTTGTTCGCCTACGGCGAACTATCCCGATTTCTCTGTCCAATTCTAAGTCCTTTTGCCTCGAGCGGGTTCCCCTCTATAGAAGCTTCGGCGTTGTACCGATAAGCATATAGGAGAATGGTTTAAGAGAAATGGGCTTTGTAAAACCACTGGGCGTGATTTTATGTATGCATAGTTATTTTATTTTTCCACTTTCCGGTGCAACCATAAATTTTTTGGTTATTGAAACCGGGCTCCCCCGGAATAGGCCGGTGTTGGAAAGTTCAAGGCTCTGGGAGAATACCTTGATGGATAAGTTTTTTGATGCCGGTCACATCGTCAGTAATGGGCCTATTCTACAGTTCCCGGATATATCCCTTGGGGAATTGCCTGAAGAAGCCCAAAAAGATTTTCAAGGGGCCCTTACGGGAGGGGCGGATTTCTTTATTCTAGCGTTGCTTGCGTATCCTGCTATAGCTCCGGGGGATTCCCAAAGACCCGAATCAATTGTGCTCAAAGTTTATAGTACGAAACCCTATTCTTTAGTAGCGGAACAGGCCTACCCCAAGATCGCAAACCGCTCTCCTGCTGCGGAACTTAAGGAGATACAACAAGCCGCCCAGAGCCTGCTCGCCCATCTGGGACGGTGAGCCGCGCCGGTACGGGTGAGGATAAGCCTTCGCTGCGGCGCCATACCTTATAAGGACGGGTATACCTATGAAATATATGAAAAAAAAGTCCTCTCTGGGCTGCGTGGCCATCCTGTGTATCCTCTTGCTCAACGCAACCGAATGGGAAGGAAGCATCTGGGAAGGAAACGCGGTGGTGGCCGCCCCGGGAGAACTGCCCTCAGAGGGTATGTATGTGGCTACCAATGTATTTCCCCGGAATACGGTAGTGTATATTACCAATCTGGAGACAGAAAAAACCATCCCCGTCACGGTTGCCGCGAGTTTGGATAATCCGGGGTTGTTGGTTACTATGACCCGGGAGGCGGCACAGGCTATTGGCATGGCTCAAGGCTCTTTAGGCAGAATCAAGATGATCCAGCCTGCAGACCCGGAAGCCTTTTCCAAATATCTCGCTCAACAAGCCCAAAACAAGCCCGGCGCGGCTGAGGAGAACGCCCCGCCAAGAAATGAAGCGGAGAAGATCGCTGCAGAAACAGCCCCGGTTGAGCGTAACGCGGGGGAGCGCGTCGCGGAAGCAGCTCTGCCCAAGAACGAAGCGGAGAAAGAGGCCACGGAAACGACCCCGGCCAAGAATGAAGCCGAGAAGGACGCCCCAGATGCAGTTCTACCCAAGAACGAGGCGGAGAAAGGGATCACGGAAACAGCCCCGGCTAAGAATGAAGCCGAGAAGGACGCCCCAGATGCAGTTCTACCCAAGAATGAGGCAGGTGTAGCGGAAACCGTTCCGCCTGAAAAGCCCCTGGTCTCTGCTACCACCCTGACCCCTGAGGAACCGACTTCTGAAGATACGGCGGAGCGCCCCAATCCGGCCTCGGAACCACAGCCTCCCAAGACTGTGGAAACTGAATTCCCTGGGATAGATCGCCCGGAAGTCACCCTGTTTCCTGAAGTCGGGGAAGAGCCCGGCCTAACTATCCGAGAGAAACCCCAGGAACGTTTGGAACGGCCGGAGACCTATTGGCTGGGAAGCATCAGTCCTACCGGATCTGAACCCCGGGCGGGCAGACTCGAATCAGCAGTCGGCGGAGCGGGTCTTGCAGAATCAGCCGAAGTACCAAGTACGGAACCGGATATCCCTGAGGTCAATCCGCCCGAAAGCCTGCCCTTGAACAGTGCCGATACGGAGTTAAGCATAGGAGAAAAACCCGTTATGGAAGACCCTCCGGCCACCGGGGAAATTCCTTTGTCCCGGGACCTCCCCGCCCCGGCCAAAGAGCCATCTCGCAGGGTCCAGGAGAAACCCCCTGCTGCGGGTCCCGATGTGTCGAAGTCTGCGGAAGCGCTGCGGTATACGGGGGATGCATACAGTCTGAAGCTTACCCCTGCGGAAGAGCGACCTCCGGTGGAACGAGCAAGCGCTACCCTTCCTGAGGATGCGGAAATCGCCCCGATTGTTAGCCAAGCGTCGGCTCCGTCTGGCCGGGGCGTGGATCCAAGAAGCATTGACCCGCATTTCATCATTGATACCATCCCTGCGCTTGGGACGGTTTCCCCCACAGAACGGGAATTGGCCCCCCTGATACCTCCGATCCCACCGTCCGTGGTACCTTCCCCTTCAAGACGGGAACTGGCCCCCGTGATACCCTCGATCCCAGAGGTTTCGGGGGATTCCCCTCCTTCTATAGAAAGGGAGCTCGCTCCCGTGATACCCGGGATATCAAAGACCGCAGCCCCTTCTCCTGCGGAACGGGAACTGGTCCCCGTGATACCCCCGATTCCCCAGTCGCGGACGGACACGCCTAGTACGACGGCCACGCCCCACAAGTTTTCGGTTCCCGTGATAAGCCGCTTGGAAAAAGGTAAGTATTATCTGCAATTAGGGGCGTACCACCGGGCCGAACTGGTAGAACCGGAATTATCCAGGATAGACAGTGCGTATCCCTTATCGGTTGAACATACCGGGAGCCCGGATCGTCCGCTGTACCGCATTTTACTAGGCCCCATGAATCTGGGAGAAAGTGGCGCCCTTCTCCAGCGGTTCCGGGGCATTGGATACCACGACGCCTTCTTGCGTGTAGGCACTTAACCCTGGGGATCCGAGGCAGAAGCGGGTGTACAAGCGCCGTGAGATGGTATACTATACTCCGATAGAAACCCTATGAAGATTCTATAGGTATGGAGTGCTAAACATGAAAAATGGGAAACAAATAACCCGAATGGTTTGTATCTTCCTGGCTTTAAGCGCTGGGGGATTCCTGAGCGCCGAGAACCGGAATCCCTGGGGCGGGCCGCATCCCCGCCCCGCCGTTCAGGGGCAATCTGTCAGAGTTACCGGAACCCTCGGGGTCCTGGATGGGCGCATCGCCTTGCAGGATGCGGCCAACGTCTACTATGTCCTGGGGCTTGAACGATTTACCGGCTTTATTGAGGGCCTCAAGGAAGGAGCGACCGTAACTCTTGAGGGATATTCCCGCCCCACCCGCTCCCCGGGGGTTCGCTTTTTGCAAGCCACTAAACTCACCCTTAATAAGCGGGTCTACGAGTTAGTGCCCCCCGTGCCGCACCGATCCACCGAAGGGCCTACGCTTTTCTTTCCCCATACCCCCAACCCTGAACCTTCACGGGACGAAGAAGCTTCCCGGTCCCGGAGAGGCGGGTGGGAGCCATCCCGCTAGGTATCGCGGATCATCCGAAGCACAATTTCCGCCGAATGTCTAGCGGCCAGAGGAAGAAATTCCGTGAAGCTCATCGGTGATTCGGTCCCTGCAATATCCGAAAGGGCCCGGATGATCAAGGCCGGCACCTGGAACAGGAAGCAGCTGTGGGCCACCGCAGCCCCTTCCATTTCCACAGCTTTCATATCCGGGAAGAGGGCCCGCACTGCGGCAATCCGATCTGGTTCGTGCATAAAAACATCCCCGGAGCCGATGAGCCCCCGTACATAATTAAATCCTCCGGGGAGTTTGCCCTCTTGTTTCAAGGCTTTTACCGCCTGGATTGCCCGGGTAATCAGGTCTTCAGGAACCGGAAATACCGCAGGCATACCTGGGAGCTGGCCGGGAGCGTAATTAAAGACCGTAACATCGACGTCGTGGTACACCAAGCCCTCGGAAATAATGGCGTCCCCAAAGCTAAGGGTAGGATCAATCCCCCCGGCTGAACCGGTGTTGATGACGAAATCCGGCTGATAGGTGGTAATGAGCAGTGCACAGCCCACAGCGGCGGGTACCTTCCCCACGCCGGATCGCAATAACACCACGCTCTTGCCTTCCAAGTCCCCGGCAAAAAAGGTAAATCCCCCGATGGTTTGGATATGCTGATTCTTTAAAGCTGAACGGAGCAAGGTAATCTCATCCTCCATCGCCCCAATAATGCCAATCATATTTCCTCCCGGTATAGTTTTTGTGGACTGGACAGATGAAGGTCCGCGGCCGGTCTTTTTTTCTATCGGTATAGACCCAGTTCAATGCCTGGTTTCCATATAGTGGTACAATTTCTGCCCCGCCGTTTGGACGCGTACAGGGCTTTATCCGCCCGATTAAGAATTTCCGTGGCTTGAATATCCGTCTGGTTATCAAAGGTGAAAATCCCTAGACTAATGGTAATGGCAGGCAGCGGGATTTCCCAGGGGACCCGTAATTGGGCGATCCCCACACGCAATCGTTCTGCCACATGCCACGCCGCGTCGGAAGGTGTGGCCGGCAACAGCACGGTAAATTCTTCGCCCCCAAACCGGGAGGGCACATCTTCAAGCCGGACACCCCCTTTAATGAGCAAGGCGATATGCTCCAAAACCCGGTCTCCGGCAATATGGCCATAGGTATCATTAAAGGACTTAAAGAAATCCACGTCAATCACCATAATGGACGAGGCGTACTCATTGCGCCGGACCCTGGATATTTCCTCTTCCAGGCGAGTCATAAAAAATCCGTAATTGTACAAGCCGGTTTTTACGTCCTGCAAGGAATGATAGTAATGCAGGTGGTGCTGCAAGGCCAAGGAAACAAAGAACATGAGGTCCTGAATAAAGGTCTGCTCTTCCGGCAGAAACCCCTCTCCCTGTAGTTTCGACCCGACTAAGATGAGTCCGTAAAAGCCGTAGGGCCCTAGAATGGGGATGATTAGTTCCGGTTCCAGCTCTTGTAAGGCCCGGGTGGCGGTGGTATACCCCACCTGTTTCAGCAGTTCCTTATAACTTACCGGTTCAGGGTGCTGTTGAAAAAAGACTTCAAAAAGGGTCAAGCTCTCCAAGGCGGGCCGGATATTCGTGGGGGTACGCCCCTCATAGCCCCGGATGCGGATATCCTTTTTATTCTGGAAGGGCTTCCACAAAAACACCACAAAAGACAGCAAGGTCTGCCGAGTAAGTTGGGCGATAGCACTGTCCAACATGGCGTCAATCGAGGTATGACGAAAAATCGTTAAGGCATCGGTAAAAAGGCTTTTGTAAGTATCCAGTTCCCGTTGTAGTCGGTCCAAGTAGGGGAATATCCCGACGGTTTGCAACAGGCCATAGTGTTCCTGAATACGGGGGTCCGCAAGCAATTCCGCCGCTGCCGGGCTTACTTCCGCAGGGGAGCTTGGCAAAGCTGGTACCATTGAAGCAGCCGTATCGAGATTGTTCAGCCTAGGCGTATCACTCCTCCTTGATTAGGTGGTTGAATACCGGTCGCTCACGGTTTTCCGCCATGGCGCCCGCTGTTCCCGCTGTTCCCATTCCACCACTTTTTTAATCGTGAACCGCGGACCTTGAGAGGATCCGGTAAACTTCAGGATACCAAAACACCCCCCGCCAATATAGACGACGGATCCCTCTTGGTCCAGGCCTTCGCTTTCGGCAATGTGGGTGATGATGCAATCAAAATGAACCGGCATCCCGGTCTGTTTATCCGTTATAGCTGCAGCCAGATCTTTAATCGGTTTACCGCAATAGGGACAATCCGGTACCGGAAGAGGTTCAGTAACCGGCGCCGGGGGAGTCCACCGAAGCCGCTCATGGGAAGTTCCCCGGCTACGATCCTGCCGGGCATGGTCTTGGACTTTTTTCGACCCCTTGGCGTATTCAGGCCCGGTATCCGTCCGCTCGCGACGGCGACACCCTCTGCGTCGGGCTCCTCCTCTCCCACTCATGGGCTATCCCTCCTTGATGTATATGCAGAATCTCATTACTCAATACCATAGCCAAACAGTTAATCGCATCGTAAAGATAGGTTTGATCGTTAATCTTGCGTTTCCATGATTCTAATGCAAGGGGATCCCGGCGGATGTCTCCCCCGGCTGTTTTCTGAATCCCCATCATAGACCCTCCTGAAAGGCTGAGGCAAAATGCGTAATACCCTCCGGTCCAATGAATATAACATCAAAACGAACAGCCATACCCCTATATTCTCGATGGGAACCAAGGAAATACTTAGCGGTTTCCACGATACGCCGCTGTTTTTTCACATTGATACCGTAGGCTAACTCCGTAATCGGATAGACAGACCAACTTTTTACTTCAACAAATACAACGGTCTCGCCATCCAGAGCAACCAAATCGACTTCTCCTACAGGAGAACGCACATTCCGGGCAAGGATCCGCATTCCTGCGTCTTGTAAAAACGCCGCAGCCCGTGTTTCCCCTTCTCGGCCTCGCTGGGAGCTATGCACCCTACGCCTTCCCGCACAAAACCTGCGGCTTCAAGGAAGCGCTCATCCCCTTACGCGGAAACGTCAGCCCTGAGGGGCTTCGGTACGCGCCGGGGCGCTCTTTTTCTTCTTGATGATAAGTTCCTTGATCTTGGCGGCTTTACCGATCTTACCGCGGATATAATAGAGCTTGGCCCTACGGACCTTACCAGGACGGACCAGTTCCACCCGGGCGATCCGAGGAGAATGTATGGGAAACACCCGCTCCACCCCAACGCCATAGGAATTTTTACGTACCGTAAAGGTCTTGCCAATCTGGGCGTTCTTAATGGCGATGACCAAGCCCTCATACACCTGAATCCGCTCGTTCTTGCCTTCCACGATCTTAAAATGGACTTTTACCGTGTCGCCTATCTTGAATTGGTCCAGTTCGCTTTTCATTTGGGAGGCTACAATTTCTTTGATGCCTGCCTTTATTTCACTCATGTCTCCCCCTTATGCAGGGCAGCATCCCCGCCGTCCTGCCGTAGTTCTGCTATAATAGTACGGGTTTCCTTATCAAAGAGACCCGCTTCCTCGCCCCGGTGGATAAGATCCGGCCTTAGAGCAAGGGTTTTTTCAACTCGTTTACGAAGACGCCACCGCCGTATGTTTTCATGGTGCCCCGAAAGTAACACATCGGGAACCTGGAGCATACCATAGCGGAAGGGCCGGGTATACTGGGGATATTCCAATAAGCCCCCGGAAAAACTTTCTTCTTCCAATGACGCGGGGCTTATCACCGCTTTCCGTAAACGGTAGGTGGCATCGATGAGTACCAAAGCCGCCACTTCCCCAGAAGAAAGCACGTAATCCCCTAGGGAAATCTCCTCGTCCACATAGGCGTCGATGATCCGCTGATCCAAGCCTTCATAGCGCCCGCACAGCAGCACTAGTTCGTCTTCCTCCGCCAAGGCCCTGGCCTTCTCTTGGGTAAAGGGCCGTCCCTGAGGGGACAAATAGATCACCCGCCGTTTAAGAACCGCCGGTGCGGCCTCCTCTAAACGGTTTGCAACCCCCACCGAAGCAAAGGCCCGCCCCACCGGTTCCGCCATCATAAGCATCCCGGCGCCCCCGCCATAGGGAGCGTCATCGCAGGTTTTGTGCTTGTCCCGCGCAAAATCCCGGATGTTTACAGAACGGTACGCAAGAAGCCCCCGCTCTACCGCCTTTCCCAGAATCGAAAGGGCAAAAAACGCGTCGATCAATTCAGGAAATAAAGAACGGACCGTA
>JAITJK010000100.1 GCA_031278935.1 Spirochaetaceae bacterium
CCGGATGACGCGGACATGATCATTGACAATACCGCTTCGGGCCGCACCCTGAAGGACAACGGCCTGCGAATCATCGCCACCCTTCTTACCTCCTCCACCCGCTTCGTCGCTTCCACCGGGGCAATGGCGGATCCGGAAAAACGAAACCGTATTGAAGAGCTGGCCATGCTGTTTACCGCAGTCCTGGATGGCAGGGAACGGGTCATGCTGGAGATGAATGTCAGTAAATCCCAGTTTGCCGCCCTGGTTACGGGCCTCCCCAGTATGCGAAGTCCTACGGTGGCCCCTCTCCACGGGGATGCGGGATACGCGGTGAAGATTGCGGTGAAGAAAAACGAGGTTCCGGGGATGATCCCCCGGTTGAAACGGCTGGGGGCTGTGGATATCGTGGAATACGATCTGCGGAAAGTCGTCCCCTCAGGCACCGGGGATGAAAAGAAGTGCTGAAATCAGGCGTACCACCCAGGAAACGGACATTCTTATACGCCTTAACCTGGATGGAAGCGGGCAGATACGGCTGGACTACCCGATTGGGTTTATGAACCACATGCTTACGACCTTTGCCCGGCACGGCCTGTTTGACCTTGAGGTCCAGGCCACCGGAGATATTGTGGTGGATCAGCACCACCTCGTCGAAGATACGGGTATTGTCCTGGGCCAATGTTTCGCCCAGGCCCTGGGAGAGAAGCGGGGGATTCGCCGGACCGGAACTTGCTTCTTCCCGATGGACGAAACCCTGGCCCGGGCCGTGGTAGACCTTTGCGGCCGGCCGTTCCTGGTGTTTGACGCTTTGCTTTCCGGGATACCCCTGGTTTCCGGGACCTATTCCTTCCAGACCGACACGGTGGAGGACTTTTGGCAGGGCTTTGCCCAGGGAGCGGGCGCAACGATCCACCTGGATATACTCCGGGGCCGAAGCGATCACCATAAAATTGAAGCTCTGTTCAAGGCCGGATCCTGCGCCCTGAAAGAAGGGGTGAGCCGGGATCCGAGGATTCTGGACCAGATACCCTCCACCAAAGGGGTTTTGGCATGATCGGCGTGGTGAATTACGGCGCGGGCAACCTCGGTTCCGTGATGAATGCTTTAAACCGCCTGGGCCTAAGCGCCCGGTTTACTCAAGGGCCGGAAGAACTTATCCCCCGGTCTACTCCGTTTGAAAAAATTATCTTCCCCGGAGACGGACATTTTGCCTCGGCCATGGAATCCTTGGAACGATCCGGTTATGCCCAGGCCCTGAAGGAATGGATCGCTGCAGACAAGCCTTTCCTGGGAATATGCATCGGCTTGCAGCTCCTCTTTGATACCTCTGAAGAAGCTCCTCCGGTACAGGGTACACCCCGGCTGGGGCTTCAGGTGATCCCCGGTACGGTCCGGCGTTTTCCCGGCCGGAAGGTCCCCCAAATCGGCTGGAACCGTACCTCCTTCGCCACCTCCCGCTCTTCCTCGCTGTTCCACGGGCTGCGGGAACAGACTTTTTTCTACTATATTCATTCGTATTATGCGGACCCTTGTATCCCCGACTATACCGTGGCACGGGCGGTGTATATGATCGAGTATTGCGCCGCCATAGAGCGCGGAGCCGTGGCGGCGGTTCAGTTTCATCCGGAGAAATCCGGCGCCTGGGGTCTTAAGCTCCTGGAAAACTGGGCCATACAAGGCCCGTGAGGGGGAGTGCTATGCAGGCGAAACGGATTATCCCCTGTCTGGACGTAGACGATGGACGGGTGGTGAAGGGCGTCCAATTTCAGGGCTTACAAGACGCAGGGGACCCGGTGGAACTGGCCCGCCGCTACAATCAAGATGGTGCGGACGAGCTGACCTTCCTGGACATTGGGGCGTCCTATAAAAGTCGGGCCACCTTGCTTGAAGTGGTTCGAGCGGTGGCTGCGGAAGTGTTTATACCCCTGTGTGTAGGCGGGGGGATTCGGCAGGTGGAAGATATGCGGGAGGCCATGAACGCCGGCGCGGACAAGGTGTCGGTGTGCACCTCAGCTTTGCAAAACCCGGAACTTCTTAGGGATATGGCCCGGGCCTACGGGAGCCAATGCGTGGTTCTGTCCATTGACGCAAAACGGGTGGGAGAAGACGCCCACGGGCAGCCCCGGTGGCACGCGTTTTCCCACGGCGGCAGAACCGATACCGGGTGGGACGCCATAGCCTGGGCGGTCCAGGGGGTACAACTCGGGGCCGGGGAGCTATTGCTCAATTCCATTGACGCAGACGGCACCGGCGCAGGATATGACCTGGCCCTGACGCGGCTGGTTTTAGCCGCCGTGCCAGTGCCGGTGATTGCCTCGGGAGGGGCGGGAACGGTGGAGCAGATCGCCCAGGTCCTCCTGCCAACGGAAGAAGGGGGTAATGCGGATGCAGCCCTGGTGGCGTCCCTACTGCACTTTGGGAAAAAGAGCATTGGCGAGATCAAGCGCTACGTGGAATCAAAAGGAGTGTGTGTCAGATGGTAATTGCTTCTATAGATATACAGCAGGGCCGGGTAGTCCAGCTCAAACAAGGCCGGGAATTGGTTTTACAGCAGGATAATGCAACGGAATTGGCGGAAACCTTTGACCGTTACGGGGAAGTGGCGGTGATAGACCTGGACGGGGCGATGGGTAGGGGTTCCAACGGGGACTTGATAAAGCCCCTGCTCCGCAAGGCCCAATGCCGGGTAGGCGGAGGGATTAGGACGGTGGAACAGGCCAGGGAACTGGTGAGCCTGGGGGCCCAGCAGATCATCATCGGTTCCCAGGCCCTAGAAAGACCAGGCGCTCGTGGCGCGGCCTTTAGGCTGAACCAGGACTTTCTAAAGGCCCTCGGTACGGAGATTGGCCGGGAACGGGTCATGGTAGCCATCGACGCCCAGTCTCGTGAACCGGGGAACTATGAAATCGTGATAGACGGCTGGAAAACCCCCACAGGTCTGGGGCTCATCGAAACCGCGCAGGCCCTTGAGCCTTTTGTGGGGGCCCTGCTCTTTACCGGGGTGGAACGGGAAGGCACCATGCAGGGTATTGACCTTGCCACCGTGAAGGACCTTCGGGAAGGGGTTTCCTGCGGTCTTACGGTGGCCGGCGGGGTTTCTACCTTGGAAGAAATCGAAGCCCTGGCCGCCCTTGGCTGTGATGTGCAGCTAGGCATGGCCCTGTACACCGGACGGATCGATCTGGGGGAGGCTTTTATCCGTTCCCTGAACTGGGAAAAAGGGGCCTCTCCCCAGGGCGCTTTGCTGCCGGTCATTGCCCAGTCCCCGGACGGCCAGGTTATGATGACGGGTTTTGCGGATAAAACGGCTGTAGCCGAGTCCTTTAAGCGAGGAAAGCTCTGTTTCCATAGTCGTACCCGAAACACCCTCTGGATGAAAGGGGAAGGTTCCGGCAACACCCTGGCCTTGCGAAAACTCAGGGCGGATTGCGACCGGGACGCGTTGCTGGCGGTGGTGGAGCCTGCGGGGCCAGTCTGCCACACGGGAAACTACTCCTGTTTTGAGACCCGCCGGCGTTATACTTGGGAGTATCTGCAAAGTATCATAGCGGACCGGTTCCGTAACCCTTGTCCCGGCTCGTACACCGCTACCTTGGATGACCCCTTGGTCCGGGAGAAGATTATGGAAGAGGCCCAGGAAGTCTGTACGGCCAAGACCCATGGGGAAGTGGTCTGGGAAGCTGCGGACCTGCTTTTCTTTACCACCGCCCTAATGACCCGGGAAGGGGTTACGGTGGCGGAAGTGCTGGACGAACTGGATCGCCGGCACACCTGCGGGGTGCATAATAGGAGGCCCCCTAGGGAGGGATAGGGGCTTTAGACTCGACAGGTTTTAGGTCAGGCATAGGTACGTGCGGATACCTCAGGGTTATTATCAAGGCCAGTCAGGGGCATTAAACCTGGCGAGGAGTTATGTATGGGTGTACAACTAAAAAATGTGGCGTCTCTGCCGAATATCCCCTGGGAAGCGAAACCCCAGGGAGGGAGGGCCGAAGTGCTATGGCGGTACTCGGCTAATCCGGTTATTCCGCGGAATCTTACCAAATATGCCAACAGCATCTTTAATAGTGCGGTGGTCCCGTTTAAGGAGGGCTTTGCCGGAGTGTTCCGGTGCGATAATACCAGCCGACAGATGAATATTTATGCGGGCCGGAGTAAGGACGGCTTGCACTGGGTCATTGAGGATGAGCCCATTCGGTTCATTAAAACCGACCCTGAGTTGCCGGATTCAGAGTACAAATACGACCCCCGGGTGATTTTTATCGAAGATCGCTGGTACATTATGTGGTGTAATGGCTATCACGGCCCCTGTATTGGCCTGGGGTATACCTTTGACTTTGAACAGTTTTATATCTTGGAAAATCCCCTCATGCCTTTTAACCGCAACGGGGTCTTGTTCCCCCGGAAAATTAAGGGGAATTACGCCATGTTAAGCCGTCCCAGCGATTCCGGGCATACCCCTTTCGGGGACATTATCTATTCTGAAAGCCCGGATCTCACCTATTGGGGGAAGCACCGGCACGTTATGGCCCCTATGGGCTGGCAAAGCGCCTGGCAAAGCACGAAAATTGGCGCAGGTCCCGCACCCATTGAGACCTCCGAAGGCTGGCTTTTGTTCTACCACGGGGTGCTCACCAGTTGTAACGGCTTTGTGTACTCCTTTAGCGCGGCCTTACTGGACCTGGATAAGCCCTGGAAGCCCATCGCTCGCGCCGAACCTTACCTCATATCCCCCCAAACCGGCTATGAGTGTGTGGGGGATGTGCCGAATGTTACCTTCCCCTGCGCCTGCCTTGTGGACGGGGATACGGGACGGCTGGCTATCTACTACGGCTGTGCGGACACGGTTACGGGACTGGCCTTTGGGTATGTTGATGAGGTGATTGATTTTGTGAAGCAGCATAATTGCCTTTAAGGATGGGGGCCGAGGTGCGGCGGGCGGTGCGGCAGCCTGAGCCTCGGTCCTTTTTCTTGGGGATGCCGCGAGGAGAAGACCCATGAAAAAAGAAACCCTTCGCATCGCTATATCGGGAAAAAGCGGCTGCGGCAATACCACGGTGAGTAAGCTGGTGGCCGAAGCCTTGGGCCTGCGGTTTATTAACTTGACTTTCAGGAATCTGGCCCAGGAACAGGGTAAAGAGCTTGCGGAGATCCTTGCCCTGGCCGCCCAGGACGACGCATGGGATAAGGAACTGGACCTGCGGCAGCTGGCCCTAGCCCGAGAGGCAGGCTGCGTGCTGGGTTCCCGCCTGGCTATCTGGCTCTTACCCGAGGCGGACCTCAAGGTATACCTCTCGGCCCGAAGCGAGACCCGGGCGGGGCGTATCGTGAAGCGGGAAGGGGGAACCTTGGCAGAAGTAGCCGCTTTTACGGCGGAACGGGATCGCCAAGACCGGGAGCGGTATCTGCGGATTTACGGCATTGACAACGACGCCTATGCCTGTGCGGACCTGGTCCTCTCCACGGACGACCTAGAGCCCCAGGAAGTTGCCAGGCGTATTATCCAGAAGGCGGAGCGGTATCTATCTTGACCGAAGCGCGCCAGATCGCCCTGATACCGGAAACCTATGAAACCTTTCAAGAGAGCATCTACGCCCACTATAAGCGGGCGGGGCGCACCTTCCCCTGGCGGGAATCCATAAGTCCCTGGGGAATATTGGTGTCAGAATTCATGCTCCAGCAAACCCAAACTGACCGGGTACTTGCCTATTGGAAACGGTGGATGGACCTGTGGCCCACGGCAGAGGCCTTAAACCATGCCTCCTTAGAAGCGGCTCTCAGGGAATGGAGTGGTCTGGGGTACAACCGCCGCTGCCGATATTTGAAGGAATGCGCCCGGATTATCACCGAAGGCAAGGGGGGCGAGGTACCCCGGCGGCCTTCGGAACTCATCGCGTTGCCGGGGATCGGGACCTACACTGCCGGGGCGATTGCCTGTTTTGCCTATAATTACCCCGCCGTGTTCATCGAGACGAATATCCGCGCTGCGGTGCTCCACTTCTTTTTCCCCGGTGAAGAGGGGGTGAAGGACGCGGACCTTCTTCCTATCCTGGAGGCCTGTCTGGACCGGGAAAACCCTCGCAAGTGGTATTGGGCTTTGATGGATTACGGCGCGGCCTTAAAGAAAATAACTCCCAACCCCAACCGCAAGAGCGCTCATTACACCAAGCAGTCTCCTTTTACCGGTTCTTTCCGGCAGCGGCGAGGGGCGATTATCAAATCCCTTCTCGCCCAGGGTCCTGCGAGGCTCTCCGAACTGGGGGAGCGCATCGGGCTACCTCAAGAGGACCTATACGAAGCCCTGAAAGCCCTAGAAAAAGACTCCATGGTAGCTGAGGATGGGGGGATATACAAAATCAGTTTTTTTTAAGGCCCCTAGTAAGGGCGCAAGGTGCGCCTCGCTTCGGGCCGTCTCCCGAAGCTATCCAAGGGCGAGGCTGCTTGTTTGGATTGCTTCGTCGCTGGGCTCCGCACAATGACGGAGGCTAGCGCAGGGTGAAGCGTATGGGGTAACGGTATTGGATACCTACCGCAGCGCCGTTGGCTTCGGCGGGGCGCGTGGCCCGGACGCCCTGGAAGGCCCTAAGCGCGGCTTCCCCAAAGCCACGACCCTGGGGCTCCTCTTTCAGTACGGTGATCTGCTGAATATCCCCGCGGGCGTCCACGAACAAGAGCAGTACCACCACACCCTCCACATTAGACCGCAAGGCAATAGGCGGATAGACCAGATTCTTGCGAATATCCCGCTCGGAAAAAATCGGAACCTTGGTAACCAGATGTTGGGGCAGGTATTCAGGCTCCGAAGATACCCGGGGCCCTTGCTGAGGCGAGGCGTCATAGGGCAGAGAAGCCACCACCACTTGGTCGGGGGGAACCTCATCGGTCTCTACCAGGGTTTCCGCCACCGCTTCTACCGACTGCTGCGGAGGAGCAGCCGGGGGCGGCGGTATTTCCGGAGGCGGCGGAGGCGCTTCAGTGAGGTCTACCAGCTTCATAATCTTCGCCTCTGGTTCTGGACCTTTCTCCGGGGTCTCCAGGGGAAAGGCAAGAAACAAGATGAGCACCCCGTGCAGGGCGGCCACCAGGAAAAATAGGGCCAGCCGAAGGTGATTATACCCACCCATCATGGTTCCTTCACTACAAAGCTCACCACCCGGTATTGCAGGACCTGAAGAAGCTCCACCACCCGGTTGATATGCATGAAAGGGGTTTCTCGGTCCGCAATGATATGAATCCGGGTGTCCGGTGCTTCCTGATAGGCGGCGATGATGTGTTCTTCCAGGGAGGCCAGGCTGCTAGGAATCCCGTCCAGGTAGACCGCTCCAGAGCGGTCTATCCATATCTCCAGGTTCTGTTCCGCGCTGGTCTTCTTAACCGAGGACGCCTCGGCGTATTCGATGTTCACCACCTGGCGGTAATTGATCAGGGAAACCAGCATAATGAAGATGAGCAAGAGAAAGGCCACGTCGGACATGGAATTCAGCGGGATCACGAAAGGTTTTCGCTGCCGGGGAATCCTCATGAGGGCCCTCCGGCGGAGGGCTGTTCCTTCATGGAAAAGGAAAAGGCCTGGACCTCCAAGGTTTGGGCCAATTCCACGAAGGCTACCACCTGCTGCCAGGAAGTTTCCGGGGCGATGCTTAAGACCACCGCCAGGTTTGCGTTGCCCTGTACAGCGGAGTTAATCTCCTTTTCCGCCGTCCCAAGGTCAATGACCCGACCCTGATACCGCAGCGCGCCCCTGGAGTCTAGTTCAAAGCGCAGCAAGTCCTCTTTAAGGATCATCCGGCTCGAATCCTTGGCAGGAAGCCGCAGGAGGAAGCCCTTGTTTACGTTGAATCCCGCAATGACGATGAAATAGATGATCAATAAAAAGGCAATGTCACTGGACGCCCCGGCGTCTTCAAAGCGGCTTCGTTTTCTTTTTCTTCCTAGCTTAAAAGCCATACTCGTTTCTCCTTAACCACCTGTTGTGGAGGCCTATAGAGGGCTGCGGGGTTAGCGCGATAAAGGTCTAAGGCCTTCTCGCGGGCCATAACCTTGCTGGCAGGTTATGGGATCCTGGTTAAGAGACAGGGCTTGGCCAGCTCTTGGAGGATCCGGTCCCATTGATAGTCCAGGTATATCCAGGACAGGGCTTCTTCCCAATCCCGTAGCAGAGCCCCGGAATCCCGGAAAGGCCGCAGGGCTTCAGGGAAAAGCCGCTCCGTGTAGGCCTGGTTCCACCGGACTTGCTCCCCCAGGACCCAGACGGCATCTGCGGTGGTCCAGTCCCTAGGCCGGCTCTTGGGGGCGGTGAGTTCCGGGAGAAGTCGGGGTTTCCAGTAGGCCGCAAAGCCTTCCAGCCTCGTGAAATCCCGCAGCGGATTCTGGTCGTGCATCCATGCGGTTAAGGCCCCAATGCGCTCATACCGGTTTCTCAGGGCTGTGCGGGCCGCTTCCCCGGAAAGCACCGTGGTCTTCCGCCGGATTTTTCCCTGGACCAGGCGGATCCGCTCCACGAACCCGACTCCCTGCCATAAGGCGCTGTTCCGTTGGAGAATCACCTCCACCTCTCCGGAAAGTTCCACCGTGAATTGGTTCCACCCGGTATAGCTGCCCCCCAAAAAACGGAGTTCCCTTAGGTACACCGGGCCGCCCTTATGGGTACTCATCCCCCAAAACACCACGCCGGGATAGGCCTTCAGGGTAATGGCCAGCCCTTCCCCCGTTTTCTCCTGTAGATGCCGGATTTCTAGGCCCTCCTCTGCCCGGTACACCCCTAGGGTCTTCCCAGCAAACCCAGGACGGTCGATAAAGTCTCCGGCCTTTTCCACGAGGCCTGCACAAGCCGCGCTCAACAGCGCCCAGGCGCTCACGGCCCCCGCCAGTAGGGCTCGTAATAACCTGAGTTCGATAGAACGTGAGGTCTGACCCCAGACAAAAGCGGGTCTGACCCCAGCGGTGGGATTCACGTTTAATAGGTCCATTTGAACCCCAGGGAAAGCATAGGGATGGGTAGCTCGTAACTGGCGGTGGTGCTACCCGTATCTTCCTGGCCGGTGTAGCTGTTGAAGGTGGTGTTGCTCTGTCTGGTCTTGAGGAAAGACAGAAGGTTTTCCACGGCCACATAAACCTCCGAACGCACCTTGCCCTGGGGATTGAACCGGAAAAAGGAAACCTTAACATCCAAGGGCAGGGCAAAACCGTCCCGTTCCGTGTCGGAATACTGGGATGAACGCTTCCATTTCTCGATAATGAGACCGGTCGATTTGCCATTCTCGTCAAGCACCTCCACAGGATAGCTCGTAACCTCCCCCACCACTCGCTTAGGCGCGCCACTAGCCAGGCCAAAACGAACCGCGATGTTAAGGGACTGCACGGGCTTTACGTTGAGAACCAGATTCAGGTTATGAAAGCGGTGAAAAGACGGATAATACCAATCCGGGGTATCGGTATTCGTAGCACCGGGGTTATGGTACCGGGCGTGGTTAAAGGAATAGCTTATCCAGCCGTCCCAATAACGGGCCTCCAATTTCTGTAGCATCACATCAACGCCCCAGATACGGCCCTCTCCGTCAAAACGGTACTCCGGCACTAGGGCATTCCTCCGGACCACCATGGAGAGGTAGGCGAGATCAAACACCCGCTTGACATAGGCTTCCACCGTAAGGCTATACCCCTGGGCAAAATCCACCTTGGCGCCCCCAATGCTGGTCCAGGAACGACTCTGTTTCAGATCAAAATCCTCAATGCCGCTGTCCCGGCTTATATAGATGAGGTTGGTATTCATGGAAGAAAAAAGGCCTGTCCCTGCGGTGAGGCTGAGGGAATCCAGTACGCCCCGGTTCTTAAGGAGCTCTAGGTCCAGGTTCAGTCGGGGATTCAGAGCCGGAGCGCTTTGGATCGTGAAATCCTTCCCCACAAAGGAGAGATGATCCACCCGTAGCCCCAGTTCCGCACCGAAACGCCGGAGCGGACTCGTGTATTCCGTGAGTGTATAAAAAGAGGAAAAAAAGCCCTGGTTTTGCACCTCGTTGTTGAAGGTAACGGGGTAATGGGTGTACCAGGGCGTACCCTGCTCTGCAGTTTTCACCGGATCCAGGCTTTCCCGCCAGAGATGGGCCTGCTCCTCCTGGATCCATTGGCTGTACAGTTCCTGGGCTCCCAGGCCGAAGAGGAACCCTTTAGGGAGCTCGACGTCCATATCCATCCGTCCCTGATAATTGATGGTCAACTCGGTCATACGGTCCCCCATGCCCGGTTCCAAGGTATAAGAGTCATCGAGAGGCTGGAACTGGTCTTTGAATCCTTCCGAATAGGGAACCGTAACCTTTTGCTGCATCTCCGCGTCCAGGTCCGCCCGATGGAAACCCCCGCCAGCCGTCCCCTTCAAGACCATATTGGGCAGGGGATTCAGGGTTACGCCGGTAATGAGAAAGCCCAGGGAATTATCCCAGCTCATACGCATATCATTTTTGCTTATCAAGCCCGCGGCCTCACTTTCGTTCTGATAATAGGCCCCCACCCCATCGCTGCCAATGAAGCCGCTTAAGGTCCATTCCAGATTGGGCGTGAAGCGATAGTTCGCCCCCAGGGCGCCGCTGCGGATATAGGGGGCTGTGGTAATATACCGCACCTCTTCCACCAAGGGCTTGGCGGCCCACACAAAAGGGTCCCAATAGGTGAGCTTCCCCATGAGCAGTACCCCGACCTGTTCGCCAAAGGGCACCGAGAGGTTAAGATTCGTCGCACTGGAAGAGAGGCCCAGCTCCAGCTCCGCCGCCCCCGGCGCGGGTTTCTTGGAACTTACCTCAAGGAGCCCCGAAATGGTGTGGCCGTACCGAGAGGAGAAGACCCCGTGGGACAGCCGGGCGCTCTGCACCATCCGGGGATCGAAGATAGAAACCCCACCGCCCCAATGGTAGGGCTGCTCAATATAGAAACCGTCTAGCACGGCGGTTAAGTCCCCGGGTGTTCCTCCGCGAATGGAGGGCATAGCATTAAACATCCCCGCGTAACCCACGCCGGGGAGGAGTTTAACCGAGGTCATCACGTCTTCGATGACGCCGATCTCCGCAGTCCGGGAGAGCTCCGTATCCGACAGGGCCACGCTCCGGCCAATGCGGGTTTCGCTCACTCCAGGCCGGGAGGCTTCGATGACCAATTCCTGGTTTTCAAGGACGCTGCTTAAGCCCAGGGCCAAGGTAAACTGCTCTCCCTGGGTAGGGATGAGGAGGCGGCCGTTTTCGTAACCCGGGTATGCGCCTTGGATCACCACGGACCGCTCGTCGGGGACGGTGAGGCGCACCGAACCTTGGGCATCGCAGGTATACTCCCTCCCGTCCCAGGACCGTATTCGGGCGCCTTCCAGGGGCAAGGCGACATCCGCGTCTTCCACGGTAATAACCACGTCCCGGGCATAGAGGATTCCCTCTACGAGGAAGATCAGCATAAGCAGTATGGCCATAGGCCGCATCTGTTTCACCCTTACGGTCAGCCTAGCAGGTGTCCCTATAATAAGCAACCACCGTTCCGGCTGTTTATGGCGTTTTTGCAGCCCGGATAAGGGCTTTGCAACGGCATATATGCCGCAGCATCGCTTCCGCAGGAAGTGCGACCATGGCTGCAAAAATGTGGTTGGAGGCTGGCGTGAGAATGGAGCGCAACGGAATACCTAAATTGAAGAATATTAACAAATAGGGCATACATGCACGGCACGGTATTCTGAGCAAAAAAGATAGTGGTGATTTATGGGGATTGTTTGAACCGAATGAAGGCAAAACAACTGTTTATAAAGCAACGCCATTAGGAGAAGCGAAACACTCCAAATTGGACGTGGACATTTACGAAAACAAGTTGGCGGTATAGATTTTCATGAAAGTATTCTTAACGGCAAGAGTAAGCCCATCAAAACGGTCAATAAATGGGACAAACCTGCAAAATGAAGGGAAAATTCAGCCTTGTCCAACTCATAATTGGCGTACTTCCGGCTTGTCAAACTCATATTTTTTGAAAACCATTGAGTGAGCAATTCTTTTGTTTTGGGCATATTTTTACTACAGGGTTGGGCGAACCATAACGGCAAAAACGCCGGTTTCGTTCTCGTTGCTGACCGTTCTTACGCCGCTTGCGGGTTTAGCGGTTATTGCGGCAAGCACTCATGCGATGTGGTCTCTCCTGGACAATGGGGTAAATGTTTTTTTGTACGGAGGGCTGTTTGGGACCTTGATTATTGTCCTCAATATGTGCATTTTCTATCTTTACACAAAGCTGTCGGTCGCCCATAAAGCGTTGATTTTTGCCCGCGATCTTACCCATACCCCGCCTGTCTGGACACCGGAACAGGGACTCTCTGTTGGGTTTATCGAAAAATATGAAAAGATTCGTATATTTAGGAGGAAAAATTTTATGGCAAGTGTTGAGATTGATTTTGTAGTACCTGATGTCCTTGCGGCATTTGAAACTTACAGCAAGGTTTTTGGCACTGAAGCGGTGGAAAAGTCATCCCTTGAAAGGGGACTTAATGAAAATGAAGTATTTGAAAAAGCGTCTGCGGCAGGATTTAGCACAATACTGGAAATTCAGGAAGTCCAGATGTCATCATTGCCGTCGGGATCTAAAACCGCGATGCAAAAAGACCCTTGGGGTTATATATGGACTTCATCAAATTGGTAGTAATTCTGGAAAAAGAAGGATACCCTTTGATTGATAGGGACAAAGCCCCGCTTGATTCTGAAGAACGGATGGAACTGATGCGCAAGGCTTTATTATGCGACACTTTTCTCTGTGGCAGTAACGCCGTAAGCGAAGACGGGCAGCTTGTAAACATTGACAATTACGGCAACAGGACTGCGGCGATGATTTTTGGGCCGAAACAGGTGATTGTAGTGGCGGGAATCAGCAAAGTAGTTAAAACCGTTGAAGATGCAATGGTACGGGCAAGGACTATCGCCGCGCCGGTGAATATACAACGGTTTCCCAGTATTGCCACTCCTTGTAACAAAACCGGAAGCTGTACTAACTGTGTTACCCCGGATACGGTATGTAATTATTTTGTAACTAT
>JAITJK010000103.1 GCA_031278935.1 Spirochaetaceae bacterium
CGCTTTTTCGTCTCCTTAAAGACCCGGGCAAACAGGGTCAAAGCCTTGTGATGACGGAACAAGGGTTCGCGGTTATTGATGCGGGTATGAATTGCATACCACACCCCATGCTGGAGTAAACGCAATGGTCTCATGGAATATACTATGGCCCGGAGATGCGGTTTTGCTTCAATAACGGACACTATTTTGAGCCTATGCCGGAGTATAGGCCCTCATACGGTAGCGCTTTTTTTCTCTTTCGGCTATAGTCAAGGAAAGGAATAGGATGATGAGCGGTTTGATCCATCTATATATCGGGAATGGGAAGGGAAAGACTACCGCAGCGGTGGGCTTGTCCGTGCGAGCAGCGGGACGGGATAAGCAGGTACTCTTTGCCCAGTTTTTGAAGAGTACGGCTACCGGGGAAATCCCGGCCCTGGAAAAGCTTGGTATCCGGGTAGTCCGCTCTTCCCAGGCATTGGGCTTTACCCATCAGATGAATGAAGAGACCAAGGCCCAATGCAGCCAGGAGCAGGGGAAGATTCTGCACACGGTTCTGGAGGCCCTTGCCCAAGCCGACGGGAAGGCGCTGGACCTAGTAGTCTTGGATGAAGTCTTGGATGCCCTTAACACGAGGATGCTTGCGGAAGACTCGCTTCGGTCCCTTATAACCGGGAGACCTCCTGAGCTGGAACTGGTACTCACCGGACGCAATCCTCCGACGTGGCTTGTAGCGGTGGCAGATTATGTTTCGGAAGTTACAAAGATTAAGCATCCCTACGACCGGGGCATACCGGCCCGTATCGGCATAGAATGTTGAACCCGGGAAAGGCCTAACGCTCTTCGGGGTCCTCCTCCTCCTCTGACGGCTGGGGAGCTTTCTTTTTCTTGGGCTCCTTGGTTTTAGGTGTCTTCTGGGCAACCTTACGGCGGAACTGGGCGACATAAGAAACCAGCGCGAAATAGGCTATCAAGCCCAGCGTTACCCCAATTACCTGCCAGGAGGTGATGGTCTGAATCAAAAGGTTTTGCAGTTCTTTAGAAATCATGGCGTTATTTATTATAGTACCTACAGATACCAATAATTGCAACTACCTATACAGGGCGCGTCGCTTACAAGACAAACCTGGGAAGAAAGGCTATAATGCGGTATGTTTACGCCAATTCCTTGTGCCGCTGGGTGCGGACGTACGGCCATTACGGGATCCCAAATCTGCGCGGTCCATGCCACGGACAGCGAAGCCGAGGTTGCCCGGATTATGGACTATATTCGTCGGCGGGAAACCGTCATCGACCTCAATGCGCCAGGCCTGCACTTTAAGAACGCTGACTTTTCAGGCTGCCATTTTTACGGCTGTAATTTCAAGGGCTCATCCTTTTCCCGCTGCATCTTTACCAAAACAATGATGCGGATGGTCTTTTTCGATTTCTCCCATTTTCTGTACTGCGATTTTACAAAATGCGACCTGCAATTTGTCTCCTTTGCCGGGTCTAACGTGCATACCTGTACTTTTGAAGGTTCCGAACTGCCTCACTGTAATTACGGCGGTACCTATACGGCCCACTGTATCTTCAATAACTCCAATCTGTACAACAGCCGGTTTATCAACGCCAACATCGAATACTGTGATTTTATTAACTGCAATGCCAAACGTATAAATTTCATCAAAGCCCGGCAAAAAGGCTTAAGTTTTAAATTAACCAATGTGGCGGAAGCCATATTTGAACCGGACCTCTACTAAGGAACAGCGCGGCGGGGGCGAAGGAATCCTATGAAGTTGTTTTTTCATTATTGTCCGATCAGTTTTAGCAACTGTTACATCCTTGGCGCCGATATGGGTCAGGAGGCCCCAGTCTCCGGCGAACCTGAAGCGGTTCTCATTGATCCGGGGTATATGGACGTGGGTATCATCAATTTCATCGAAGATAACGGGTATTACCTGCGGGCCGTGCTGATTACCCATGATCATAAAAATCATATCCGAGGCTTAAAGACCTTGTTGCGGATCTACGATGCGGATATTTATGCGGTCAACCAGATTGTGCTGGATTATAAGACCATCCTCGTCCGGGATCGGGATATATGCCGTGTCGGGCCCTTCACGTTCGAAGTCATCTCCGTACCCGGCCATTCCCCAGATTCTGCGGTGTTTAAGATCAACAACCTGCTTTTTACCGGAGACGCCCTGAGCGCCGGTCTTGTAGGCCGGACCGCCAGCCGCTACGGCGCGGCGACCCAGATGACGGCCCTGCAAAACAAGATTTTTTCCCTACCCGGGGACTTTACTATCCTTCCCGGTCATGGCCCGCCTTCGTCCCTGGATGCGGAGCGTCGCTTTAACGCGGGGATTGAGCTCTACGAACAAAGCAAAACCCACCTGCCTTGGCGGCAGAGCCCCTGGCTGGCTGCGGGGTTAGGTGGTGGAGCACACCTCACTTCGGGTCTCTCCCGTTCAGTCCCGCTGCCCACCGCAGGCGCCGGGGGGGACGATTAGATAGCCGTATTGAGGAGGTGTGTTATGCGTAAACGGTTAGCCCTAGTCCTTGTAGGGGCCTTGATGAGCGTTGCGGTTGCGGCCAAAGAAATCCTGCCCTTTATTTGGAAGTCCATTACCAGAACCGGGTTTGACACCGGGTTCGCCCTCACCCTGGCGCTTTGATGGGTGCGTCGCACCCCCCTGCCACACCCCCCCATATGTCTCCCTAATAAATGGTTGACAAGCGGCAAAGGCACCGCTTATACTGTTATCAACACGTGTTGATAACAGGTTTCTGGGGCCGATCTACGAAAGCCCTGGGAGTTAATTAAGGAGACAACCATGAAAACTGGACGGTTTTTGGCGGCGGCGGCTATCCTGGTGGCCCTCGGAGCTTGTGCGAAAAAAGATGGGGATACCCCAGGCGCGGGGAAGAAGATTGAACTGACGGTTTGGGAATCCACCAAGGGTCCCGACGAGTTTATCCGGCAGGCTGGAAAAGCCTACAGTGAAACCCACCCTGAGGTAAAGATTAAGTTCGTGAATGTGGAGCTGGGGGATTCGGTTAACCAGATTTCCCTGGACGGCCCTGCAGGGGTTGGGCCTGACCTCTTTGCCGCGCCCCATGATCGCCTGGGGGAACTGGTAGCTAATGGCCATATTCTGCCCAGGGCTGACACGGCGGGAATCAGCGACCGACTTTTAGCCGCCTGCCGTACCGCCACCACCTATAACGGGAAGGAATACGGGTATCCTGTTTCCGCAGAAACCTATGCGCTTTTCTACAACAAGGCCCTTATAAGGGAGAACGAAGTCCCTAAGACCTGGGACGATCTGGTTGCCTTTATGAAGAATTTCAAGGTCTCCGGGAAGTATCCTTTTATCATGGACGTGGGGAATGCCTATTACACCATCCTCTTTACCACTAAGGGCGCCAACCGTCTTTTTGGTGAAAACGGTACGGATACCAAAAAGACGAACCTCAATTCCGAAGCCGCCCTTACAGGGATGCGGTTCTTCCAGGAGTTACGGAATATTCTGAATGTGCCGGCAGGGGACATCAATACTTCCGTGGCTGACGGCGCGTTTCAGTCGGGGAACGCAGCCATGCATATTTCCGGGCCCTGGAATGTGATGAATTTTATCAACGCTGGATTGGATATCGGTGTTGCACCCCTGCCCAGCCTACCCGGAGAAAGTGTCCCGGCAGCTTCTTTCTCCGGTACGCGGGTGATGTTTGTGTCAGCCTATTCGGATCATGCTGATGAGGCCCATGATTTCGGCGCGTTTTTGGTGAGTCCTGAAATGCAGCGTCTTAGAGCCAACATCACTAATACCCTACCGGCGATTGACACTCCCACGGATAATCCCTACTCAGGAGGCTTTGTGGAACAGTTAAAGTACGCGTTCCCCATGCCTTCGATCCCGCCTATGGCGAAATTCTGGGACGCCATGAATGCGGCCAGCGCGAATATCTGGAACGGCGCGGATGTTAAGACCGAGCTTGACGCCTGCAACGCTGTTATTTTGTCGACGAATTAAAGGCGGTGCGCTATGGTGGAACAACGGCGCTCCATGACGCGGGGACGCACCAAGGTACTGATAGTGTCCCTCGCGTTTATGGGCTTAGGGCATATCGTTTTCTTGAAACAGTACCTCAAAGGCATACTCCTTGCCCTTATCGAACTGGGGATGATCCTTTTTTCACCCCGGATAGTTGAGGCCCTGTACCATCTAATTACCTTGGGTACCCCGAAACCGGATCTTCCCATACGGCAGCGGGACAACTCGGTCTTTATGCTCATCGACGGGGTAATGATGCTGGCCGTGCTGGGCTTGTACCTGGCCGTGTATGCCATCACGGTCCGTAGCGCCCTGAGAACCTGGGACGAGTCCCGGACACCCGGCAGAATGCACCGGAACAAAAACCCTTTTAACGAACTTCTCAACAAGGCTTTTCCCCTTTTAGGCCTTAGTCCCGCAGTCCTGCTGATTCTGTTTTTCGTGGTGGTACCCCTGGTATTTTCCGTATTGGTGGCCTTTACCAATTATTCCACTCCCGATCATATACCGCCTAATAACACCGTGGACTGGGTGGGCGTCCAAAACTTCGTAGCTATGTTCGGCGGGGAAAAAAGTTGGACCGGCGCTTTGGGTCGAGTGGCCCTGTGGACGGCGGTCTGGGCCGCCCTGGCGACGGCTACCTGCTACTTAGGCGGTACGCTGCTTGCGGTGGTACTCCATGAAAGCAAGATAAAGGTAATCCCTTTTTTCAGGACCGTCTTTATACTGCCTTACGCCGTACCTGCGGTAGTTTCTATGTTGGTGTGGCAAAACCTGCTCAACGGTTCTTTCGGTACGGTCAACCGGACCCTCATGGCCTTGCATATCCTCAAGGAAGGAGCGGTCATCCCTTGGCTTTCCAATCAGTGGCTGGCCAAATTTACCTGTGTTTTGGTGAATTTCTGGGCTGGCGTTCCGTATTTCATGCTTCTGGTAACGGGCACCCTTACGGCCATACCCCAGGATATTTACGAAGCCTCGAGCATAGACGGAGCCAATAGTTTTCAGCGGTTTTTCAAGATCACTTTGCCCTTGGTGCTTTACCAGACCATGCCCTTGATAATCATGTCCTTTACCTTCAACATAAATAACTTCGGCGCCATATTCTTTCTTACCGGGGGTGCGCCTATCGTGGCCGACACCACTACTACCAGCGCGGCGGGTACGGACATCCTGGTTACTTGGATATACAAACTCACCATTACCCTGATGGATTACAAATACGCGTCGGTTTTGGCGGTTATGATATTCATCGTCTTGGCTCCCTTTGCCATCTTTAATTTTCGGCGCACCAAATCTTTTAAAGAAGGGAGGGTATAATGAAGGGGATAATCACCTGCATCAATAAAACCATCCTGTTGTTGTTTCTGGCAATCGCCGCCTTTTTTGTGCTGTACCCCCTCCTGTACGTGGTAAGTGGCGCAGTATCTCCGGGGAATTCTATTTCCGATATGGCGATTGTTCCTTTTTCCAAGGGCATAACCTTTGAGCATTTCCGGCATTTATTTATGGAAACAAACTACGCACGCTGGTTTCGTAATACCCTGCTCATCGCCATGGCTACCTCGGCCCTTACGGTACTCACCGCATCATTGGGGGCCTACGTGTTTTCCCGGTTTTACTTCACCTTTAAGAAGAGCATGATGATGAGCCTTTTAATACTCCAGATTTTCCCCTCCTTCGTGGGTATGATCGCTATCTACGTGATCCTCTACCGCATTGGGGGACTGGACCGGCTCTGGGGCCTGGTGCTGGTGTACCTGGCTGGGAACGTGCCTTACAACACCTGGCTCGTGAAGAGTTACATCGACACCGTGCCGGTTTCCCTTGACGAGGCCGCCCGCATAGATGGCGCGAATAACCTGCGGATATTTTTTACGATAATTATTCCGGTGATAAAGCCCATCCTCATATTCCTCGCCATTTCCAGCTTTACTTCTCCTTGGATGGACTTTATCTTTCCCAAAATGGTGTTGCGTTCCAGTGAAAACCAAACCCTGGCATTGGGGCTTTTTAGTTTTGTTACGGACAAGAAGAACGAATTTACGAATTTTGCCGCAGGATCGGTAATCGTTTCCATACCCTTCGTCATCTTCTTCATGGTAACTCAAAAGATGCTCATCACGGCCCTGGGGGGCGCGGCGGTGAAAGAATAAGGCCAGGGAGGGAATATGTTGCCTATCTTTGAACAAGGACTGCTCCACGGCGCGGATTATAATTATGAGCAATGGCTTGACCAGCCGGATATTTTAGATGCGGACTTTTCCCTCATGAAAAAGGCCGGGACTAACGTCATGTCCGTGGGGATTTTTTCCTGGGCAATGTTGGAAAAAGAAGAGGGGCGTTACGATTTTTCGTGGCTCGACGCCTTGCTTGATCGACTCTATAAAAATGGTCAGCGCGTCATCCTGGGAACCCCCAGCGGAGCGCGCCCCCCGTGGCTCTCGGAACACTACCCAGACGTATGCCCTGTGTCCGTTGACGGCATACCACAGCGTCACGGGGGGAGACACAATCACTGCCGAACCTCGAAACACTACCGGGAAGCCTGTGTACGCATAAACACCCGCCTGGCGGAACGTTACGGGACGCACCCCGGTCTCATCCTCTGGCATGTGTCCAATGAGTATAACGGCGC